>CANSII010000003.1 GCA_947646915.1 uncultured Clostridium sp.
TGTGTCTATACTTTTATTTCTACAACGTGCATTTAATTATACAATATTCAAAAAACTTTTTAGTCTTTTCATAATTTTTATAAATATATTTTCTTTATATTCAATAAGTTCATGTGATTTCTCTCTTATTTGTTCTGTTTCTTTTATCTCTTTTGCTTTATTTTCAAATATATTAGTATTATATTGCTGTTGCTTTTTTAATTCATTCTTTTGTCTTTCTTTGTTCTGCATTTTTATAATTTTTTGTTTTTGTTCAGAAGTTGCAAGATAATCTCTAAATAAATTAAATAAGATTGCTTTAGTTTCCGGAAGCATTTGATGTTCTTTTAATTCCAATTCTTCATTTAGTTCAAAATTATATTCTATATTCCTATTTGCATTTATAGTTCCTACTATTTCAGGAGGAATCTTATTATATTCTTCTTCATCTAATTCTTCTAAAATTGTATATACTTCTGTATAAGCATTTTTACGATTGCTCATCTATTTTAATTCCTCCTTCTTTTGATTTTTCTATTAGTTCTTTTAATGCTTCGTTTTCTTTATCAGCCATTTCTATGTCTTGTAATGCACTGATTGAAGCTTCTGCGATTTCTTTTCCTTTTCTTCCTTTTTTTCTTTCTAAACTAATACCTAATTCTAAAAGTTCTTTCACTTGTTTTTCTGTAGGTGGTTTTCCACTTCCAGTTCCTCTATACGTAGCTACTATATTATTTTTTTTTGAACCTATTTTTATTGTAGAATCAATTTTTGCTTTTTTTAATGTATCCTCTTTTATTCCTGATTTTTTAGCCAATGTTTCTATTGTATCATCAGCACGTATTTTTGACACATCAACTCCAATATCTCTAAGTTTCTGTAATTGATTTATAAATTCTTGTACTGTATCTTGTTTTGGTTTTAATTCTAGGCTAATACCTAATTTCAAAAGCTCTTTGACTTGTTTTTCTGTTGGTGGTGTGTTATGATTAGTTCCCCTATATGCACCTACTATATCATTTCTTTTTTGACCTATTTTTATTGTAGGATCAATATTTGCTTTTATTAATCTATCTTTTCCTATTCCTGATTTTTCAGACAATGTTCCTATTGTATCACTGGTAAATATCTTTGACACATCAACTCCAATATCTTTAAGTTCTTTTAATCGCTTTATAAATTCTTGTACTGTATCTTGTTTTGGTTTTAATTCTAGACTAATACCTAATTTCAAAAGTTCTTTCACTTGTTTTTCTGTTGGTTTTTTTCCTCTATTAGTTTCCCTAAATGCACCTGCTATCTTTTCTTTTTTTTGACCTATTTTTATTGTAGGATCAATATTTGCTTTTATTAATCTATCTTTTCCTATTCCTGATTTTTTAGCCAAAGTTCCTATTGTATCACTGCTCGATATTTGTAACACATCAACTCCAATAGCTTTAAGTTCTTGTAATTGATTTATAAATTCTTGTATTGTATCTGGTTTTAATTTTAAACTAATACCTAATTCTATAAGCTCTTTTACTTGTTTTTCTGTTGGTGGTTTTGCATTATTACTCCCCCTATATGCACATGCTATATTACCTCTTTTTCGACCAATTTTTATGCTAGGATCAATATTTGCTTTTATTAATATATCTTCTCCTATTCCTGATTTTTCAGACAATGTTTTTATTGTATCTATGTAAGCTATTTTTGACACATCAACTTCTAAAGATTTTAATTTTTTTAATATATTTATAAAATCATCTATCGTATTTTTTTCGCTAATACTATCACTAATATCAACAAAATCTTCCAAAATTCCAGTAAGTTCAAATATATTATCATTATTGGAATCAAAGTTTTTCTCATTATGATTTCCCCTATTATTTGCAATCTTATTTGGTAACTGAATCTGCCACAAATCAATCAAATAACCTAATCTCAAAATTTCTTGAATTTCCTCTATTTGTTTTTCATTTAAGTCATCAAACTCATTTTCTAAATATTGCTTATATTTATTTTGAATATCTTTTAAAGCTGTTGCATATCCTACTTCTTCTTTATCAGTACTATTTATATCAGGTAATGTATTATCATGTTTTTCTGTCCAATCCACTATAATATTAAGTATCTCTATATCATTTTGCGTAGTTATTTCATTATGCCAATTAACCTTTAATGTATTGTTTACTAAATCAATTACAATTGGTCTATCTTCATCTTTTGCTGGATTATCAGGATCTTCAGAATATATTCCCCTTCCCAATTGTTGTAAGTATAATATTCTCGAATTTTCATCTAATGGTCTAAGCCATATAATTCCATCTAGCTTGTCTATATGTAATCCTTCATTTGCTTTATTCATTACTAGCATTAATTCTGTATAATCAGTATTTGCATTTTGAAACTCTTCTAATCTTTTTTCATTTTCTTTATCTCCATATTCTCCTAGCATTGAATGAAATCTTGGTTTTATATTTGAATCTTTAAAGTATTCAGCAATTTGTTTTTCATATTCTTTTATCTTATCTTTTGATTTCATTCTTCCAATCACATTACCATCCTCATCTTCGATTTGATCTATGATTGGTAAAAATACTATATATTTTCCTCCTTTTTTTACATTTTCTTGTAGTATTTCTGAAATTCCTTTTGCACTATTTAATTTTTTTCTTAAATTTTCATACTTTTCTAACTTTTCATTTTTTTCTTTTTCATCTTCTATATTGTCTATTTTTTCTTTTAATTCATCTAGACTTCCATCTGTTTTTAAACTATATTCACAACTAACTAATTTAGGATTGACAACTAATCCCATTCTTATAGCATTAACTAAATTCATATTCATTGCAATATGTTTTCCACTTACTGCGTCTTTATTAGTATATCCTAATTTTTCAGCAATTTCATTTGCCATGTTTTTTCCATCTACATCTCTTCTTGGTGTAGCTGTTATTCCTAACACTTTCGTTTTCTCAGTTTGATTATCTAGTAAAGTATTTAATTTTTCTCCCCATTCTTTTGCACCTGTTCTATGTAATTCATCTAA
The DNA here is from genome assembly GCA_947646915.1 of uncultured Clostridium sp. GTDB lineage: Bacteria > Bacillota > Clostridia > TANB77 > CAG-508 > CAG-269. The sequence goes on from CANSII010000003.1 coordinate 3,014, forward strand.
TACTATGAATCCATATTTTTTATCTATAATTTCTTTTCCCTCTTTACTTAATAATCCCGAATATGTTGAAAATTTTATATTAGGAAATATATCTGATATTATTTCATCTTTTGTTCTTCCTATTGTATTAACTGGTCCATGAATATACTTTATTATATAATCTTTCATTTGTTCTAATATTTCATTTTGTGGTGCAAAATAAAGTATTTCTTCATCCTTATGTTTCATTAATTGTGATATTGCAATAAAGCTTTTTCCTCCACCTGTTGGCAATATTACTGATGCAAATCTTTCTTTCTCAAATATTTCATCTGTTTTTTCATCTGCTCTTTGTTGATATGATCGTAACTGTATTCCAGTTCCTTTAACATCATAGTATCCTAAAAATCTTTCAAGTTTTTCTATTGAAAGTTCTTGATTTAGATCATCTAAATTGTTACTGATCAGCTTATTATATTGTTTTAGTCTTTTTTCTTTTATACTTTCAGGTGTATCACCTTCTTTAACTTCAAAATCTGCTTTTCTTGTTATTATATTTAATAGAATTGTTGATATTTCATTTTGATTTATTCCTTGATTTTCTAACATTTTATACAAATCTACACAATGTTCTTCTTTTATCTTTTTGAGTAAATTATTTTTCTCTTCAATTGTAAATCCTTCAATTCCAGTTCTTTGCCAATTATATAAAGAAAATATAGCTTCTGCATAATACTCATCTTTTGCTATTTGTTCTTGTGTTTGTACATCTGCAAAATTTGAAACCATAATATTTCTTACATTTGATACTCCACCATTTTCTAATATTTCAACTTGTTCTTTATCTGTTAAATCTTTTATTTGCTCTACTAATTGAAATTCATTTGGTTTTAAATTCAAATTTACTGATTCACTAAGCTTATAACCTTTGTTACTTTGTCTAGTTAATATTTCAGGTTGTATTTCAAACCCATTTTTTTCAATGTACTTTATAATCTTTTCATATCTAGGATTATCATTGGTTATTTTTCTAAGTAATCCCACTAATGCTCTTGCGTTTAACTGACTTTTTGCTAAATAAAACATATTTTTTACAATAGATTTTGCAATTCCATATTCTACTTTTCCATTTGTAATCTCATAAATTTCTTCTATTGATTTATTTTCTTTTTCATTATCACTTCTTAAAAGGCTACTGTTTTCTGATATTTCAATGTTCTTTCCTTCTTGCATAAATTCAATTATATCTTTTTCTATATCTTTAATAATTTGTCTGTCTTGTCCTTCTACTTGTTGCAATAATGCAAAAATATCTACTATTTCTTTAGGTACATTTATAATTTCATTTTTCTGAATATCCCCATAATGTATTAATTCAAGTGATGAAAACGCATTTCCAATTGTTTGAACTAATAAATTATTACTTGATGTATGCGGAATTATAGGTTGCATTTCACCGCTTCTTTCAAGTATTGTCAATTTTGCGACAATTTTATTTTTTTCTAATGATTGTTCTTCACTTAAAGCTTGATAGCTACTAATTCTTGTATGAGGTGTTTTATAAGATATACCCCTTCTAACTTTTGACTTACTTAAATTAATTTTTTCCTTTGAAGTATATGTAATTTCTATTGCATTTCTAATTTCTTCTAATGTTTGTGCTTTATCAATTTTAGCTAGCGTATCTTTAACTTTACTGTCTAAACTTTTAGTTAAACTATATTCATCAACTCTTTTCTTGATTTCTTCCAACATATATTGTCCAGCATTTATGACCTTTTCTCCAAACTCTCTTTTTGGACATTTTACAATTACATACTTATCCTTATAAGATCCTCTACCATATGAAATAGATACATTTGCATTACTTGAAAGAGATATACAATTTGTATCTTTTCTATGATTCATTTTTATATGATCATATAACTGTTCTAAACTTATTTCAGAATCTTTGTTATATTTAGTCTCATTATTTTCATGATTGTTTTCATATCTTTCTCTATCTGTTCTTAATTTATTAATATTACCTTTTTCGTCTAATATTGTTAGAGATTCTAAGTCGTTATTGTCCTCCATATTTAATGCTCTAAAAAAGTAATAATTTTCTTCATCTTCTATTATATTAAAATTCTTAATATTAAATAAACTTTCCATTTACATTATTCCTTTGTTATGTTTTTTACATTTTATCATAACAATTATAAATATAAAAGATGTTTCATATTTAAATTTTGTTTTTTGCACAAATATGTTACAATTCACAGCCTTAAAAATAGCAATATAAAGTTACTAGTCAGCCATTAAAAGAATAATAATAAAGCAAATAATATTAATCTGAAAAAATGAGTTTGACAGTGGTTCGCTATTCACTTTAAGCAGTTATAGTGTGTATCAATATTTAGGATTTTTAGTATCTTAAACGCCTTGGAGAATGGAATTTTTGAAGATTCATATTATTTGCTTTTAATAAATTATTTAATTAAAGTTGTGAATAGTAACACAAATATATTATTTATAAAAAACCGAAACTTAAAATTTTATAAATCTGCAATAGAATTAATACAAATTTTACTATCCAATTTAGGTCTATTCATCAATTTTTGCAACTCTATCACAGGAATAGGCAAAAGAGAAATACCAATAGTAATAATCCATTGAACACCATTTAAAGGAACAACCTCAAAAACATTTGCAAAAACTGGAATTATAACAACAATAGTTTGAATAAACAAACCTAAAACAAAACTACCTACCAAAAACTTATTTTCAAAAAACCCTGTTTCAAAAATTGACTTTTCACTTTTAATATTAAAACTATGAATTAATTCAAGAAAACCAATTGATAAAAACGCCATAGTTCTACCAACTTCTAAGCCATAATATTTATTACCCATACTAAAAGCAACTAATGTCAGCATTCCAATCATAACACCCTCAACAATAATCTTATTCCATAATCCATCTGCAAAAATACCTTTTTTACTATTTACAGGCTTTCTTTTCATAATATTTTTTTCAGGATTTTCTAATCCCAAAGCAATTGCTGGTAATGAATCTGTAACCAAATTAATCCATAACAACTGAATTGCAAGTAAAGGTGATTTTAATCCTAATAATAATCCCATAAAAATAGTTACAATTTCACCAATATTTGTTGCAATTAGAAAATGAATAGCCTTTTTTATATTATCAAAAATATTTCTTCCTTGTTTTACCGCTTCCACTATTGTTACAAAATTATCATCTGTAAGAATAATATCAGACGCATTTTTAGCAACATCTGTACCATTTTTTCCCATAGCAATTCCAATATCTGCATTTTTTAAAGCAGGGCTATCATTTACTCCATCACCTGTCATAGCTACAACTGCACCATTTTTTTGCCAAGCTTTTACTATTCTAACTTTATGTTCAGGTGTAACCCTTGCAAATACTGAATAATTTTTAATACTTTTTTCTAATTGACTTTGATTTATTTTATCTAATTCTTGACCTGTTATCGCCTTATCTTTTTCAGTTAATATTCCTAAATCTTTAGCAATAGCTTTTGCTGTTTCTAAGTGATCTCCTGTTATCATAACAGTTTTTATTCCCGCATTTTTACATGTAGCAACAGCATCTTTTACTCCTTCTCTAGGAGGATCTATCATTCCTATAAGTCCTACAAATGTTAGATTATTTTCAATTGTTGATGATTCAATTTTAGATGGTATGGTGTCAACATCTTTATACGCTACTGCAATTACTCTTAAAGCATTTTGTGCCATTTGACTATTATCATTTTGTATTTTAGATTTTTGTAAAACCTGAACTTTTACATTGTAATCATTCTCAAATTCATTAATTTCTAAAGTTTCTTTAGTACATCTCTCCATTAAAACATCTGGTGCACCTTTTGTTATTATTCGATATTTATTTCCTATTTTATGTATTGTTGACATCATTTTTCTATTAGAATCAAAAGGAATTTCATTTACTCTAGGCATATTTTCTTCTAACTGACTTTTTATCTTTCCAATATTAATACCTTCTTCTACAATTGCTCTTTCTGTTGGCTCACCTGAAACATTTTTTATATCATTTTCCACAGTTATTTCACAATCTGTGCATAAAGTTGCTAATTGTATTGCAAAATTCTTATTCTTTGCTCTTACATCTACTACTTTCATTTTATTTTGAGTTAAAGTCCCTGTTTTATCTGAACATATTACACTGCTACTTCCTAATGTTTCTACAGCTGGCAATTTTCTAATTATGCTATTTTTCTTTGCCATTTTTGTAACACCTATAGATAACATTATTGTTACAATTGCTGGTAATCCCTCTGGAATTGCTGCAACTGCAAGTCCTACTGATGTCATAAACATTTCTATTGGTTCTATATGTTTTATTAATCCAATTACAAATATGATTATACAAATTGCTAAACATGCTATACCTAATATTTTTCCAACTTCTCCTAGCTTCTTTTGTAGTGGTGTTTCAGGTGCTTCATCTTCAATTATCATATTTGCAATTTGTCCAACTTTTGTATTCATTCCTGTCTCAGTAACTACAGCTTTTCCATGTCCATTTACTGCAATACTTGCCATAAATGCAAGATTTTTCATATCCCCTAATGGTATATCTTTTTTACATACAATATTTGCATCTTTTAAAACAGGTTCAGTCTCCCCTGTTAAAGATGATTCTTCTATCTTTAAATTATGACTTTCTATAATTCTACAATCTGCTGGAACATAATTTCCTGCCTCTAATTCTATAATATCACCTTTAACTAAATCTTCTGCATGTATTTCAATTTTTTTGCCATTTCTAATAACTTTTGCAATTTGAGGTGTCATCTGCTTTAATGCCTCTATTGATTTTTCTGCTTTTGCTTCTTGTATAACTCCCATTAGAGCATTAAAAATTACTATTCCTATTATTATAATAGAATCTACATAGTCATTTTCTCCTTGCATTCTTGATACTAAAGCTGATATTATTGATGCTAATATTAATATTATTATCATGAAGTCATTAAATTGTTTTACAAATTTTATTACTAAACTTTCTTTCTTTTTTTCTTCTATTTTATTCCTTCCATATTTTTCTTGCCTTATCTTTACTTCTTCTTCTGATAATCCTATTTTCTCATTTGTGCTTAAATTTCTAATTACTTCTTCTTTTTTTAGTGTCTGCCACATAATTTTCACTCCTTTGTTTTTCTTTTTTTAATGTATATGTGGCTTGTACTTTTTTATTACTATAAATATTTTCAAGTCAAAATTGCTTACACTTTATACAAATCCAATGCAAATTTATATGTTTTTTTAAATAATTTGCATTTTGTTGCAAATTATTTAAAAAATGTAGTATAATAATATTGGAGGAGAAAATATGTTAGAAAGAAAAGAATACTTAGATAGATTAAAAAAATGGAAAGATAAAGATTTAATAAAAGTTGTGACAGGAATTCGAAGATGCGGTAAATCAACTTTATTTGAATTATATATTGAATATTTAAAAAGTATTGGAATACAAGACAATCACATTATATCAATAAATCTTGAAAATCCAGATAATGAATTTAATAATTATAAGGAATTATATCAATTTGTAAAAGGACAAATTAAAGACAATAATCAACATTATGTATTTTTAGATGAAGTTCAAAATGTTCAAGAATTTCAAAAAGCTGTTGATGGATTATATATACTAAAAAATGTAGATGTATATATAACAGGATCAAATGCTTATCTATTATCTGGTGAATTAGCAACATTATTAACTGGCAGATATATAGAAATAAAAATGTATCCTTTATCTTTTAAAGAATATTTAAATTATTATGATAAAAAAGCTGATGAAAGATTATATGTAGATTACATTAATAGAAGTTCATTTCCATATGCTCTAAAATTAGAAGAAAAATCTGAAATCGATGATTATTTAGATGCTTTATATAATACAATAATATTAAAGGATGTAGCTCAAAGAAGAAGAATAGCAGATACATCAATGCTTAGAACAGTAGCAAAATTTATGTTTGATAATATTGGAAATTGTTTATCAATAAAAAAAATTGCAGATACTTTGACTTCAGATGGAAGGTCTATATCTGTTCATACTGTTGAAAATTACTTAGATTCATTAGTTGAATGTTTTATTTTTAATAAAGTTCCTAGATTTGATGTAAAAGGAAAACACTATTTACAATCAGGTGAAAAATATTATGCAACTGATGTAACTATGAGATATGCTATATTAGGCAGAAGAAATCTAGATGCTGGACATATATTGGAAAACATTGTATATCTTGAACTTATACGTAGGGGATATAAAGTATATATTGGAAAAACAGCAGAAAAAGAAATTGACTTTGTTGCTGAAAATAAAGAGGGTTTTACTTATTTTCAAGTGGCCTATACAACTAGAGAACCTTCTACACTTGAAAGAGAATTAGCACCATTGCAAGATATAAATAACCACTATCCAAAATATATACTTACAATGGATATAGATCCAATAGCTGATTTCGATGGTATAAAAAAAATAAATGTACTAGATTGGCTATTAGACAAAAAATAAAATGCAATATAATTTAATGAAATTCACCTCATGAAACATTTAGGATATTTTGTCATATTATGTTTATGAGGTGGTTTTATGTTAATAAATTCCATAATTTTAGCTATTTCTAGTAGCATTGATTCTTTAGGAATTGGTATTACATATGGAATTAGAAATACAAAAATTTCATTTGTTGGAAAACTAATTTTATTATTAATTTCTATAGTTATTACTTACATTTCTCTATTTTTTGGTGACTTTCTAAAATTGTTTTTGCCTGATTTTATTGAGGGTTTTATTGGTAGCGGATTTTTTATACTAATTGGTTCTTATATATGTTTTCAGGCTTTTAAAAGTAATAATAAAAATTCAAACATTTTTAATGATCCTATCTCCTCTGATTTAGACCACTCTAATGTTATTGACTCTAAAGAATCTTTATTTTTAGCAATTGCTCTTTCCTTAGATAGCTTTTGTATTGGTATTTGTGGTAGTATTGTTAATATTAATTTGATTTTTTTCCCTTTTCTTATTAGTGGTTTTCAATTACTTTTCTTGTCTCTTGGAAATTTTATTGGTAGATATATTTATAAGTTTAGTAATTTGCCTGAAAATATTTGGTCCATTTTTTCTGGCCTTCTACTTATAGTGTTTGGAGTTTTTAAAATTTTTTGGTAATGTAGATAAATGAATATAGATGTGATATAATTTTTTTATGTATAATGAAAGGTTTTGGATAAAAAATGATGAATATTTAGCACAAAATAAAAATGTAAGAGGTCGAGATGATGATTAATAGAACAAAATACATCTATAAAACATATTTAAGAGATGTTAATAGATATAAATATAATTTCTTTGAAGATAAGGAAAATAATTGCTATATTTCAATAAAAAAAATATTAGAAATTGAAAATCCCTTTTGTACAAAACATGGAGGATGTTTAATTGATAATAATTATTATATAATTGAAGTAGTTCCATTAGATGAAAACTATTGTATAAGACTTTTTATTGATAATAAAAAGCACATAATATTATATTATTTTGATATTACAAAAAAAAATGGATTTGATAAAGAATTTAACTCTCCATATTATGATGACTTATATTTAGATGTAGTATTAAAAGATGGTAGCATACGTGTATTAGATGAAGACGAATTAGAAATAGCTTTAGAAGAAAAAAATATTAACAAAGATGAGTATCATTTAGCAATAAATAAAAAAGATGAACTTATAAAAAGTTTAAAAGATAATACAAATAAATTTATGAAAATTGATTTTATTAAATATTTATAAAAATGTCCAAAGGAAAACTCCACTTTTGGACATTTTTTGACATTTTTATGTAAATCTATTGCATTATTGGAAATTTTGGTGTATAATAAAGTTATCATGTATTAAAAAGGAGGCAAACTATGAATATTGTTTTAACATGTAACAGGTCACGGAAATTTTCCCGTACTATCACTATAGGAGGTAACGAGGAAAAACTCTTAAAATGGCTTAAGAAACATGATGTTTTTCTTGTTGCGGAGGATCTTCAAGATTTAGATTTTACTACAAAACTTGAAATTCCATTCAACAACAAAAAAACATATAAAAAAGCCGTTGATTCGTTCCGTAACTGTTTCTGTTAAATCTTTGGTAGAAAATCTTTCTGCCTGCGAATTGACCGAGGGGGAGATCCCCCTCGGTCATTATTTTTCTTCTCAATTGTTTAACTTTTTGCTTACTTTTTTCAGTAGATTTATACTTTATTTTTTCAACTTCATAGATAGTAACTTAGAAATACCACTCTCTTCCATAGTAACGCCATAAACAGAATCAGCAACCTCCATAGTACCCTTTCTATGAGTAATAACCAAGAATTGGGTAGATTCAGTAAACTTCTTCAAATAATCAGCATATCTAAACACATTAACATCATCTAAAGCAGCCTCAATCTCATCAAGAACGCAGAAAGGAGCAGGATTAATCTTCAAAATTGCAAACAGTAAAGCGATTGCAGTAAAAGCCTTTTCTCCTCCAGACAATAGAAGCATACTTTGTAACTTCTTTCCAGGAGGTTGAACAGTAATTTCAATACCACACTCTAAAATATTTTCTTCATCTTCTAGTTTTAATTCAGCTTTACCACCACCAAACAATTCAGCAAAAACCTCTCCGAAGTTTTTATTTATAACTTTAAACTTTTCTCTAAATTGTTCTTTCATAATTTGAGTCATATCTGAAATTACTTTTCTTAATTGACTCATTGTATTTTCTAAGTCTAATCTTTGTTCACTCATAAAATCATATCTATCTTTTAGACTTTTATATTCTTCTATTGAATCAACATTTACACTACCAAGTTCTCTAATGTCAGTTCTTAATGTATTTACTCTTCTTTGAGTTACAGCAACATTTTCTGGTTTTTGATAATCACCTACATTATTTGGAGTAAGTTCATATTCTTCCCACATTTTGCTTATAACTTCATTAATATCCTCTTCTATTTTTGACTTTCTAACTTCTAATTTTACAAGTTGACCTTTTAAGTCTTCAATAATTTTAAATTTAGCAGTTATTTCATCCTCTTGTTTTGAAAGTTCTTCACTTTTTTCTTGTCTTTGTTTTTTCATTTTCTCAATTTTTGAACTACTACTTTTTACATTTTCTTGTATTTGTTCAATTTTTTGAAGAGTCTCATTTATTGACTTCTCTAAGTTTTCATTATCTACTTTTATTTGTTCAATTTGACTTTTCTTATTTTCTATACTTGCATTTGCATTTGCCAATTCCTGATTAATTCTTTCTTGAATTTCTTCTATCGAGCTTTCACTTTCGTCAAATGAAGATACAGAAATTTTTAAATTAGTTATATCAAAATTCAAATCATCAATATATTTTTGATCATCTTTATTTAATTCTGCAAATTCAGAAATAATCTTTGAAAACTCTTCATTTTTCTTTGTTATTTCTTCAATTTGCTTTTGTATTTCCTCTTTATTTTGATTAGCCTCTCTTTTCTGATTTTCCAAGTTAGCTTGTTCTTCTTTTAATCTAGCTAATCTATTTTGAAGTTTTTCAATATTTTCATCTATTGATAAAACTTTCTGTTTTTGTGTAGCATATGTTATATCAATTTCTTGCAATTCTTTTTCTAAATTAGCTGATAATTCAAAAGTTCCTTCAATAGAATCTTCATATTTTTCTTTATCCTCTTGTAATTTTTGAATCTTATCTTTTAGTTCTTTTAGTTCTTTTTCTAGTTTTTCAATTTCTTTACCTCTACCTAAAATATTAACAGTCTTTTTAGCAACAGATCCACCTGTTATGCTACCAGATGAATTAATCAAATCGCCTTCTTGTGTTACTATTCTAAAGCTATAATTATTCTGTTTTGCAACTTTTATTGCAGTATCCATATTATCAACAATAACTGTTCTTCCAAGCAAATTTAAAATAATTTGTTCGTATTTATTATTATATTTAACTAAATCTGATGCGATTCCTATTACACCTTTTTCATTTCCATTTATTTTATCTAATTTCTTACCTTTAACAGATGAAAGTGGCAAAAATGATGCTCTTCCTAAATTATTTTTTCTTAAATGTTCTACTAATCTTTTAGCATCTTGTTCTGTTTCTGTCACTATATTTTGAAGGCTTGCACCTAAGCACATCTCAATTGCAGTCTGTAAATCATTTGGAACATCAATAATATTTGCTAATACTCCATGCATTCCATTTCCAAGTTCTTTGATATTTTCGCAATCTTTAAGTAAAGATTTTACACTTTTTATATAACCTTCTTTTTCTTTTTCTGTCTCTATTAAAAATTTTAGTCTTGATTCTTTTATTCTCATTTCACTTGACAATGAATTTATATTTTCTTCAAATGATTTTATATTTTGACTTGCTTCCTGTTTCTGTGTTGTTAATTCTTCTAATGTTTTATTTGTTTTATTTCTTTTGTTTTCTATTTCATTAAAATCCTTTGCAATATCTTCTTTTGTAAGTCTTGTATTATCTAACTCTGAAATAGTACTTTGCATTTCTTGTTTTATCTGTAATTGTCTTTTTTCACAGTTTTCATAGTTTATATTTTGTGTGTTAATATCTGATTGTAACTCATATTTTTTATCAGTGTTTTGCTCAACTTGCTGTTTATAACCTTCAATTTCAATCTCTTTTGTTGATAATTTTTGTGTTATTTTATCAAGTTCTTCTTGTTTTTCTTTTAATTCTTTCTCAAACTTTTCTTTGTTTTGTTTTAAACTATCTCTTTTAGCCTCTTTTTGTTCAATTTCTTCTTTTAACTCATTTACTCTTGCATTTTGATCTTCTATTTCTTTTGAAAATCTTTCACTATTTTCATTATTATTTGCAATTCTTGTTTTAGCAACATTTATATCTGAATTTAATTGCTCAACTTGCTTTTGACTTTCAAAACCTACATTTGTCATATTTTCAATGTTTTCAGTTATTTCATCTATACTCTCTTTTAGTTCTTCTTTTAATATTTTAACTTTTTCTAGTTTTCCTTCTTCATCATTACATTGAGATTGCATTATATCTATATCTTTTACTAAATTTTCTAAATCTTGTTTATATTTTTCTATGTTATATACAAATAATCCTATTTCTATACTTTTTAGTTCTTCTCTTAAGTTTAGATATTTTTTTGCTTTATCCGCTTGCATTTGTAAAGGTTCAAGATTTCCTTCTATTTCTGTTAAAATATCATTTATTCTAAGAAGATTTAATTTTGTATGTTCTAACTTTTTCTCTGACTCTTGTTTTCTTGTCCTATATTTTACTATACCTGCTGCTTCTTCAAAAATGTTTCTTCTGTCTTCAGATTTGTTACTTAAAATTTCATCAATTTTACCTTGTCCTATTATTGAATACCCATCTTTTCCAATTCCTGTATCCATAAACAATTCAAGAACATCTTTTAATCTACATGGTACTTTATTTATGAAATACCCTGTTTCTCCACTTCTGTAAATTTTTCTTGTGACTGTAACTTCTGTATATTCTATTGGCAATGCACCATCACTATTATCAAATACTAAAGAGGCTTCTGCATATCCTAATGATTTTCTATTTTGCGTTCCTGCAAATATGACATCTAAGGATTTTGCTCCTCTTAGTGATTTCATGCTTTGCTCTCCTAATACCCATCTTATACTATCTGATATGTTGCTTTTTCCTGATCCATTTGGTCCTATTACTGTTGTTATTCCTGGCATTAGCTCTAATATTGTTTTATCTGCAAAGGATTTGAATCCTTGTAATTCTAATCTTTTTAAATACATTTCTCTCACCATTCACTTTTTTGTCCATGTCCAAAGGGGACGTTTTCTTTTGGATATATTTTCATTCTATAATATCTTTTAAAAAAAAGCAAGAATATTTTCTAACCTTTTTATTATACAAACGTGTATTTTGAGCCAGTCCCCAAAATGGACATTTCTAAAAATCTCTTGACATCAAAATTTATTTAGAATATACTTAACACATAAACAAAAATACAAGGAGGCTTTTACATGGATAATTTAATAGAAATTAGATGGCATGGTAGAGGTGGACAAGGAGCAAAAACAGCATCACTATTATTGGCAGATGCAGCATTTAATACTGGAAAATATATACAAGGATTTCCAGAATATGGACCAGAAAGAATGGGAGCTCCAATAACAGCATATAACAGAATAAGTGACAAACCAATAACAGTACATAGTAACATATATGAACCTGACTATGTAGTAGTTGTTGATGAAACACTATTAGAATCAGTACCAGTTACAGAAGGATTAAAAGAAACAGGAGCAATAGTAATAAACACAACAAAATCACCTGAATACTTAAAAAATGTATTAAAAGACTATAAAGGAAAAATATATACAATTGATGCAAGAAAAATATCAATAGAAGCATTAGGAAAATACTTTCCTAATACACCAATGCTTGCAGCAATAGTAAAAGTAAGTGGAATTATGACAGACGAAGCATTTTTAGAAGATATGCAAGGATCATTTAAACATAAATTTGCAAAAAAACCAGAAGTAATAGAAGGAAACATGAAAGCAATAAAATTGGCATTAAACAATGTTACAAAAATTCAATAGGAGGGAAAAATCATGACTAATATAAATAAAAATACACCTATGGAAGATTTAAGCATAGGTGGAAACATTTATACAGCAGGAAATGCAAGAGAATTTAAAACAGGAGACTGGAGAAGTGTAAGACCAGTATGGATAGAAGAAAAATGTAAACAATGTGGTTTATGTTTTCCAGTTTGTCCTGATAATAGCATTCCTGTATGTAAAGATTCTTTAAAAAGAACTGATTACAATTATGACTATTGCAAAGGTTGTGGAGTATGTGCAAAAACATGTCCTTTTGCTGCAATAGAAATGAAGGAAGAAGGTGTAGATAAATAATGAGTATAAGAGAAAGATTAAGTGGTAATGAAGCAGTAGCTACAGCAATGAAGCAAATTAATCCTGATGTTGTTGCAGCATTTCCTATTACACCATCAACAGAAATTCCCCAGTATTTTTCAACATTTGTTGCAAATGGTACAGTAGACACAGAATTTGTTGCAGTTGAAAGTGAACATAGCGCAATGAGTGCTTGTATTGGTGCACAGGCTGCAGGTTCAAGGGCTATGACAGCTACTTCTGCAAATGGTTTATCTTTAATGTGGGAAATGATTTATATAGCTTCAAGTTTAAGACTTCCAATTGTTTTAAATCTTGTTAATAGAGCTGTATCAGGTCCATTAAATATACATTGTGACCATTCAGATGCAATGGGTGTTAGAGATGCTGGTTGGATAATGTTATTTTCAGAAAATAATCAAGAAGCTTATGATAATAATTTAATGGCTCATAAAATTGCCGAAAATAAAAATGTTCAACTTCCTGTAATGATTTGTCAAGATGGTTTTATAACTTCACATTCAATAGAAAATATTGAATTAGAAGAAGATTCAGAAGTTAAAAAGTTTGTTGGAGAGTATCATCCTGAACATTATTTATTAAACAAAAAAGAACCTATTGCAGTAGGTCCTCTAGATTTACAAGCATATTTATTTGAACATAAAGCTCAGCAAGGTGAAGCTATGAAGGCTGCAAAACAAGTTATTTTAGATATTTCTAAGGATTTCGAAAAATGGACTGGTAGACATTATGGATTATTTGAAGAATATAAATTAGCGGATAGCGAAATTGCAATTGTTTGTATGAATTCAACTGCTGGAACTGCAAAAGCTGTAATAGATAAATTAAGAGATAATGGTGTAAAGGCTGGTTTATTAAAAATTAGAGTTTATAGGCCTTTCCCTAGTAATGAAGTTGCTAAAGCTCTAAGTCATCTAAAAGCAATTGCTGTTTTAGATAGGTCAGATTCTTTAAATGCAATGGGTGGTGCTTTATTTGAAGATGTAACATCTAGTATGTATGTGGCTAAAAATCAAGTTCCTATGGTTAATTATATTTATGGTATTGGTGGTAGAGATACTACTGAGAATGATATTGAATCAGTTTATGCTGATTTAATTGAAATCGTTTCAAGTGGAAAAATAGAAAATCCATATAGATATTTAGGTTTAAGAAAGGAGGCAAAATAGTATGGCATATAATTTGAAAGAAGTTGTAGCTAATAAGCCTTCAAGATTTACAGAAGGTCATAGAATGTGTGCAGGATGTGGAGCACCAGTTGTAGCAAGACATATATTAAGAGCATTAAAAGAGGAAGACCATGCAGTAATTGCAGGAGCAACAGGATGTATGGAAGTATCAACATTTATATATCCATATACAGCTTGGACAGATTCATTTGTACACACAGCCTTTGAATGTGCTGGTGCAACATTATCAGGTGCAGAAGCTGCATATAAATCACTTAAAAGACAAGGAAAACTACCACAAGATGAACATACAAAATTTATTGCTTTTGGTGGAGATGGTGGAACATATGATATAGGAATACAATCATTATCAGGCGCTATGGAAAGAGGACATGATATGTTGTATGTATGTTATGATAATGGTGCATATATGAATACAGGGATTCAACGTTCATCTGCTACACCAAAATTTGCAGATACAACAACATCACCTGCTGGAAAAGTAATTCCTGGTAAAATGCAATCAAGAAAAGACTTAACTAAAATAATGGTTGAACATCATTTGCCTTATGTTGCACAAACTGCAGCTGTGAATAATATGAAAGATTTATATGAAAAAGCTGAAAAAGCTATTTATACAGAAGGTCCAACATTTTTAAATGTTATGGCTCCTTGTCCAAGAGGATGGGGCTATTCAACTGAAGATTTAATGCAAATAAATAAATTAGCTGTAGAAACATGCTATTGGCCTTTATATGAAGTTGTTGATGGTGTTTATCATATTACTTATAAACCAATCAAGAAACTTCCTATAGAAGAATTCTTAAGACCACAAAAGAGATTTAAACATATGTTTAATTCAGGTAATGAATGGATGATTGAAGAATTCCAAAAAGAAGTTGATAAAAGATGGCAAGAACTTTTAGATTTAGAATCACTTAATAATAAATAAGAGAAAAAATTTAGGAAGTAAGTTTAGACTAACTTACTTCCTTATTAAATTAATCAATATCATATTTTAATTTAGCACTATATGTAGTATGCAAATACTTATGAGCAACATGGCTTCCTGGTTTTTCTAAAAACTCATCATACAAATTTTTTATTACAGGATTTTCATGAGATTTTCTAAAAACACTTTTTTCATCAATTGAATATAAGCTCTCGCTTCTTAGTTTTCTAACATCTACAGTAGATCTTACTTTAGAACTTTTAATAGGTTGCCCTCCGCCCATAACACAACCTCCAGGACAAGCCATTATTTCTACAAAATGGTAAGGAGATTTATTCTCTTTAATCTGTTCCATGATTTTCTTAGCATTAGCTAATCCACTTGCAACTGCAATTTTTACATCTTTTCCAGCTACATTTATGGTTGCTTCTTTTATCCCCTTTTCTCCTCTCACTTCTTTATATTCTATCTTATCCATACTTTTATTTTCTAAAGTATCAACAGCTGTTCTTATTGCAGCCTCCATTACTCCGCCAGTAGTTCCAAAAATAGCACCTGCACCACTTGCTTCTCCCATAGGACTATCGAAATCACTATCTTCTAATCCAACAAAATCAATATTAGCCTGTTTAATCATTCTAGCTAGCTCTCTTGTAGTAATAACATAATCAACATCTCTAACGCCATCTACTTCCATTTCATCTCTTCTACATTCATATTTTTTTGCAATACATGGCATAACAGATACTGTACAAATTTTATTTCTATCAATTCCATATTTATTTGCAAAATATGATTTAATAACTGCACCAAACATTTGATGTGGTGATTTACAGCTTGATAAATGATCTAAAAGCTCTTCATAATTTTTTTCTGCAAATCTCACCCAACCAGGACTACAAGATGTTATCATTGGTAAAACTCCTTTTGTTTGAATTCTTTCAATAAACTCATTTGCCTCTTCCATAATTGTAAGGTCTGCAGCTGTATTTGTATCAAATATTTTATCAAATCCCATTCTTTTTAGTGCTGTTATCATTTTGCCTTTTGCATTAGTTCCAATTGGCATACCGAATTCCTCTCCAATTGCAACTCTAACTGCAGGTGCTGTTTGAACTACAACAAATGTATCAGGATCTTTTAATTTTGTCCAAACATCATTTATTGATTCTTTTTCATGTAATGCTCCTGTTGGACAACTTTCAATACATTGTCCACAAAATGTGCAATCAACATCATTTAAGCTATTATTATAAGTTGTAGAAATACAAGATTCAAAACCTCTTTCAACACAATCTATTGCACCTATTCCTTGTACATTTTTACATGTTGCAACACATCTTCTACACAATATACATTTATTAAAATCTCTTACAATTGCAGGAGATTTATCATCTATTTTATGTTCTGTCATCTCACCTGCAAATTCTATGTCTAATATATTAAATTTTTCAGCTAATGCTTGTAATTCGCAATTTCCTGAACGTGTACATGTTAAACAATCTTTCGAATGGTTTGATATTATTAAATCTAAAATTACATGTCTTGCTTCTAAAACACTTGCTGTCTGTGTGTGTACTACCATTCCTTCTTCAACTGTTTGTATGCATGATGTTGCAAATCCTTTTCTTCCTTCTATTTCTACTATGCACATTCTACAGTCTCCAACTTCATTTATTTCTTTTAAATAACATAGTGTTGGTATATCTATTCCAGCTTTCTTGGCTGCTTCTAATATTGTAGTTCCTTTTGGTACTGCTATTTTTTGGTTATCTATTGTTATATTTACTAAATTTTCTTCCATAAATTTACTCCTTCTTTCATGTCCATTGTTCATTGGGTGTCCATCGGGGACGTTTCTTTTTGGACATTATTTTGTGCAATGTCCATTGTAGATTTTTCCTTTCATTTTGCTTCGTTCGTTCATCGTCATTCAAAAAATTCTTCGAATTTTTTGTCTGCTAAATTTTTCAGATGACTTATGAAAAGTTGGACATTTTTCAACTTATAATAGAACTATATTAAGCCAAATAATATTAACTTGAAAAAATGAGTTCGACTATGAGTCTTTTTATTTGGCTTATGTTATTTTTAATCAATAGCTTTAAATGGGCATGTAATAATACATGTGCCACACTTTATGCACTTGTCTTTATTTATCTTTCTAATATCTCTTCCCTCTCCCTCAATTGCATTAACAGGGCAATTTCTTTGGCATAATCCACAACCTTTACACTTTTCTTTATTTACAGATATATCTGACAATTCTTTACATTCTTTAGTTTTGCACTTCTTGTCTATAGCATGTTCTTTAAATTCTTCTCTAAAATATCTTAATGTGCTTAATACTGGATTTGGTGCACTTTGTCCTAAACCACATATACTTGCTTTTTTTATATTTATAGCTAACTTTTCTAATTTATAAATATCATATTCTGTTCCTTCACCTTTACATAGTTTTTCCAATATTTCAAGCATTCTTTTTGTTCCTATTCTACATGGTGTACATTTCCCGCAGCTTTCTTTTACAGTAAATTCTAAATAGAATTTTGCTAAGTTTACCATACATTTAGTGTCATCCATGACTATTAATCCACCTGATCCCATCATTGATCCTATAGCTGTTAATGATTCATAGTCTATTGGTGTATCTAAATGTTCTGCTGGTATACATCCACCTGAAGGGCCTCCTGTTTGTGCTGCTTTGAATTCTCTTCCTTTTGGTATTCCTCCTCCTATGTCATATACAATTTCTCTTAATGTTGTTCCCATTGGTACTTCTACAAGTCCTACATTATTTACATTTCCTCCTAATGCAAATACTTTTGTTCCTTTTGAGTTTTCTGTTCCTATGCTTGAATACCATTCTGCTCCTTTTAAAATGATTTTTGTTATATTTGCTAATGTTTCTACATTATTTATAACTGTTGGTTTTCCAAATAGTCCTTTACTTGCAGGGTATGGTGGTTTTACTCTTGGTTGACCTCTTTTTCCTTCGATTGACTCTAATAATGCTGTTTCTTCTCCACATACAAATGCTCCTGCTCCAAGTCTAATATCTATATCAAATTTAAATCCTGTTCCAAGTATATTTTCCCCTAATAGTCCATATTCTCTTGCTTGTTTTATTGCTATTTTTAATCTTTGTACAGCTATTGGATATTCTGCTCTTACATATATGTATCCTTGATTTGCTCCTATTGCAAATCCTGCAATTGCCATTGCTTCTAATACACTATGTGGATCTCCCTCTAATATGCTTCTATCCATAAATGCCCCTGGATCTCCTTCATCTGCATTACATACTATATATTTTTGATCTCCTTCTTCTTTTTTTGCAAAGCTCCATTTCTTTCCTGTTGGAAACCCTGCTCCTCCACGACCTCTTAATCCTGATTTTGTAATTACTTCAATTACTTTTTCTGAATCCATTTCTGTTAAAACTCTTTCTAATGCCTTATATCCATCAAATGCTATATATTCATCTATATTTTCTGGGTCAATTATTCCACAGTTTTTTAATGCTATTCTTTCTTGCTTTTTATAAAAATCTAACTCATTTAGCTTATCTACTATATTTCCGTCTATATTTTTACATAATAATCTTTCTACTTTTTTTCCTTCAATTATATGCGAATTTATAATTTCTTCACAGTCTTGTGGATTTACATGTGCATAAAATGTTTCCTCAGGTCTTATTATTACTATTGGACCTTTTGCACAAAGTCCAAAACATCCTGTTTGAATTACTCTCACATTTTTTATTTTTTTCTCTTCTATTATTTTTCTAAGGTTTTCTATAATTTGGGGTGATTTTGATGATGTGCATCCTGTTCCTCTACATACCAATATATGTTTTTCTCTAGTATCTGCTTTTGTATTTACTCTTAAATCTAGTTCAGCTCTTTTTTCTTTTCTTTTTTTTTCTATTTCTTCAATTGTTTTCATTCATTATCCCCTCCTTTTATTCTTTCATATATTTATCTATTACTTCATCAAATTGCTTTACTGTTGCATTTCCATAAACTTCATCATTTACCATAAATACAGGTGCTAGACCACATGCTCCTACACATCTGACATCATCTATTGAAAATTTGCCATCTTCTGTTACTTCTCCTGCTTCTATTTTTAATCTTTCTTTTGCTCTATCTAATATCTTTTGTGATCCTTTTACATAACATGCTGTTCCTAAACAAATTGATATATTGTATTTTCCTTTTGGGGCTAATGTGAATCTTGAATAAAATGTTATAACTCCATATATTTCTGCCATTGGTATTGATAGTTCTTCTGATATTGTTATTTGTGATTGTTTTGGTATATATCCATATTTTTCTTGTATTTCATTTAATATTTCTATTAATTGATTTCTTTCTTTTGGATATTTTTTTATTATTTCTCTTGTTTCTTCTTTTAGTTTTTTTATTACACATTTTTCTCCCATTTGCTAACTTGCTCCCTTCTTCTGTCCATGTCCATCTAGGACGTTTCCTTTCACTTCGCTTTGCTCGTTCATCGTCATCCAAAAAAATTCTTCGAATTTTTCGTCTGCCAAATTGCAATAGTTGATTTATGCAGAGCGAACATTTTTTGTTTTTTTGATTATATCAAATTATATTTTCTACTTCAATAATTTATGACAATTTTCTACATAGAATAAATTTCTGTAGGAAATTAATGTACAATATATTTTATATAATATAAATTCAGTATGACTTTCCTATTATATAAAAAACTACCCTGCAAATTACCTTCCTTAAAACATATCTAAAATATATTTTAAGGAAAATAATTCACAGGATAGTTTCCTTCTATGAATTCATATATTTATATTTTCATAATTATTTTTTATTTACTAAATCTTTTAATGCTTTACCAGCTTTGAATACTGGAGCTTTTGATGCAGGTATTTTGATTTCTTCTTTAGTTTGTGGATTTCTACCTTTTCTAGCAGCTCTTTTTCTAACTTCGAAAGAACCAAATCCTACTAATTGAACTTTGTCACCTTTAACTAATGCTTCAGTTACTACTTCTACGAAAGCGTTTACTGATGCTTCAGCAGCTTTTTTTGTGTCTCCTGTTTTTGCAGCTATTGCTGCGATTAATTCAGCTTTGTTCATTTAAATTACCTCCTATAAGATTTAATATTTATGTACTTTTATCGCCTGAACTAAGCAATAACTGTACTTCTAATATCACTATTCGCCAACTTTCGCTAAAATCCTTCTTTTTTTCTAATAAATTTTTAATTTTTCTAAAATTTTAACAAATTTATTACCTGCTGGCAACATTTCTAATTCATCTTTAGTAAATATTTTTAATGCTAATACAGATAATACAAATATTATAACTGCAACAAGTATTGCTATTATTGTTGCCAATCTTTCGACAATTATTCTTTTAAAAACCAAATATATAAAATATGAACAAATACACATCATTATTGTTGCAAGGATTGGTTTAATAACAAATTTAGAAAATGTAAGATTTAATTTAATATATTTTCTTAATAATGTAAATGCAATTGTAAATGCAACTAAATGACATGCAACAGAACCAATTGCAGCTCCATAAATTCCTATTTCAGGAATTGGAATTAATGTTACATTTAAAATAAATTTTACAAAAACTCCACATGCTAGAGAAAATGTAGGAATCATTAATTTTCCATATCCTTGTAAAACTCCATTTATAGTTTGATCTAATATTGTAAATATTATTGTTAATGAGCTTATTTGTAATATTAATGCTCCATCATTTGCATTTGGGAATAATAAATTTAGTATTGGTCCGAGCATATATAAACATTCCTACTGTACATGGCAATCCAATTAACATAGATACCAACAATGAAAATGATGTTTTTTGTGTTATTGTTTTTTTATCTTTTTTTGCTTTTGCTGCAGAAATTGCTGGCACTAGTGCTGTAGCAAATGCTACATTTATTGCTAATGGTAAACTTGTTAAAGTATCAACTTTTCCTCCTAAAATTCCATATAATGATGTTGCCATATCTTCAGACATAAAGTTTTTTAAATTTCTTACAACTGTAAAAGAATCTATATTTTTATTAATTGAAGACATAATTGCTGTTAATGTTATTGGTATTGATACTAATAAAATCTTTTTAACTATTTTTGATACACTTTGATATTTATAATTAACTGTATTTTTAATTTCTGTTGCTATTTCTTTTCTTTCTGTTTTAAAATATAAAAATAAATAACTAAATCCTAAAAATGTTGCAAGTGTTGTGGCTAAGTTTGCTCCTGCTGCCATCCACTTTGTTGAGACATTTGATAATATTGCAACTATTTCGACTACTATTATAGTCAATAATGTTTTAAAAACTTGTTCAAGTGATTGAGATTTTGCTCCTATACTTATTTTTTGTCTTCCATTGAAGTATCCTCTCATTACAGATGCTACGGTTACAAAAAATATTGCTGGTGATAATGCAACTAATGTCATCTCTGATTCTGGTATTTGTAACCAATTATTTGCAATAACTTTAGCTCCAAAAAACAATAATAAACTTCCAATTAAGCCAACTATTGCAAATGTTGCGAATGCTATTTTAAAAATTCTGTATGCACCTTTATTATCTCCTACTGCAACTCTTTCTGATACTAACTTTGATATCGCACTTGGTAACCCTATTGATGATATTGTTAATAATAATGCATATATTTGATATCCACTTGCACATATTCCATTTCCTTTATCTCCAAATCCTTCTCTATTTGTTAGATATAGTGTATATACTAATCCTAAAATTTTTATTAATATTTGTGAAAACATTAATGTTAACACACCTTGCATAAATCCTTCTTTGTTTTGCTTATTTTTTTTCATATGCTTAGGACTTCTTCTGCTTTTTTTTCTTATCATCTTTCCTCCTACAGTAGATGTCACTATCATAACATCTAATTTCTAACCTCTGACATCTAACTTCCTACTTCTGACCTCTAGTCTCTATAATATAATTAATATTTAAATTTGCAATTTATTATACCATTTAAGTTTTGGATTTTTTATATTATTTTAATTATAATTTTTATTCATACTTTTATCAATAGTTTTCACAAATTTTCCAAAAATCATTGACAAATTAGCTTTTTTATAATAAAATACCTTAGTAATTAGAACAAATCGGAAAGCTAATAAATTTATAGTATGTTATTTAAAACTATAAAATTTAATTAATAGCAAATTATAAATAGCAAAGCTTTCCGTAAATTTGTTCATGCGCCAAATTGCTGAGACTGTTAAAGTTTTACTTTTTACAGTCTCAGTATGCAAGAAATTTGTGTGCAATATGTTTTATATAATAAAAAGTCAGTATGATTTTCCTATTATATAAAAATAAATTAGTTAGTGCAATTTAAATATAAAACTTCTCCCCGGTGGTTTTTATTTAAATTTCATATTAGGTTAGCTCTTAAATTATTTGATTTTTTAGAGATAACTTATACAAAAATCTAAAATTTTTGTATTCATTAAAATTAAATTTATAAAAAATAGGAGGGTAATTATTACCATGAATAATACAACATATAGTCCAAAAAAAGGCGAAATAGAAAGAAATTGGTATATAATTGATGCAGCAAATAAACCTTTAGGTAGAGTTGCAACTGAAGCTGCAAGATTATTAAGAGGAAAACACAAACCTACATATACACCTAATATGGATACAGGTGATCATGTTATAATTTTAAATGTAAAAGATGTTATTTTAACAGGAAATAAAATAAACCAAAAAATTTATAGACATCATTCAGGTTATATCGGTGGAATGAAAGAAGTTCCTGCAAAAGTAATGTTAGAAAAAAATCCTGAAAAAGCTATGACATTAGCTATTAAAGGAATGTTACCACATAATTCTTTAGGTAGAGCTCAATTAAAGAAATTGAGAGTTTATGCTGGTAGTGAACATGAAAATCAAGCACAAAAACCAAAAGTTTGGGAGGTAAATTAGAATGGCTAAATCAGAAAATATTGTTTACTGTGGTACTGGTAGAAGAAAATCTTCTATTGCTAGAGTAAGAATTGTTGAAGGAAATGGAAAAATAACTATTAATGGTAAAGATATAGATGAATTTTTCGGATTAGAAACTTTAAAAGTTATTGCAAGACAACCTCTTGCTGTTACAAATACTTCTGATAAATATGATGTTATTTGTTCTGTTAAAGGTGGAGGTTTTACAGGTCAAGCTGGTGCAATTAGACATGGTATTGCTCGAGCATTAAATGAAGCTAATAGCGAATTTAGACCTGTTCTTAAATCAAATGGATTTTTAACTAGAGATTCTAGAATGAAAGAACGTAAAAAATATGGTCTTAAAAAGGCTAGAAAAGCTCCTCAATTTAGTAAGAGATAAAAAAGTGCCCTTTTGGGCAAGAGGTCAAAAGCCTATATACAAAGCGGTAATCTATTTCGATTACTGCTTTTTTATTATCTTCATAAAAGTCGTTAAAAGCTGATAAAAGCTGTCA
The DNA here is from genome assembly GCA_947646915.1 of uncultured Clostridium sp. Taxonomy (GTDB): domain Bacteria; phylum Bacillota; class Clostridia; order TANB77; family CAG-508; genus CAG-269. Next base: position 26,628 of record CANSII010000003.1, read on the forward strand.
AAAGTCATTGCGTAATATACACACAATATACATACAATATACAAATAAAAAATAACCGTTTTGAAAATTTATATTTTCAAAACGGTCATTTTGGTTATATTTATTTTTAATACCACCATTTCTCTGAAATTTAGATTAACTCTTTTCTGATAAAAATTCTTCTAACTCTTTAGCAAATATTAATTTTGATATACTTATTTCTCCTTCACTGATTATCTCTGTTTTCGTGTATCTTTGTACAATTCCATTCGTAATATTTACCTCTGAGCAAATATCTCCTTCTTCTTCTGCTGTAATAGAAAGTGATACTTTTTCATTAGGCATGGTTAGTATAATCCATTTTAATACCGGAAAAACATCATAAAAGTTGTAATCTTTCTCATTTATGTGAAAAAGAAATTTCAATACTTTTTTGTCAAACTCGCACCCCATTGTCGGATATTGCATCTTCATTTTGTTGTTAGATGTGTAGAATCTTAATGTGGCTTCTGTGGTATACTTTTGAGAATCATAGCAAAAATCAACTACTGTGTCATCATTTTTTCCGTCTGGCTTTAATTTCATAGCCCCCGTTTCCATCAATATAATAGTTCCGTCTTTAGAAATTTTATAATGAAAATCTCTATCAACTAATGGTTCCAATAAGCTATTTCTTCTTCCAATAATATAGTTCTCTATCTCCTTGTAAGAATAGATACATATTTTTGACATATAATACTCTTTTCCTTCATTGTCAATAAATATTATATCTAAACTACGGCCATAGCACTTTTCGATTTTTATTGGAAAGACTACTTCATGCAATTCGCTAAATAACTCTTTAAAACTTTCAACCCTAATTTCCTTATACCTCTCTAAACGAAACATCCATTCTGCTAAAACTTTTTTTACATTTCTTTTTACTACTCTATTTTGAAAAGTAATTCCTTTATAAAAACCATTTGTTGCTAACTTCGTCCGTAATAATGCTAACCTCATTTTTCTAAATCTCATATTTTTTCCTCCTTGCAATTGCAAAAATAAATTTTCTACGGGTTTTCAATTTATTTTATCATAATTGTATACATAAATCAATTTTTTTATTTAAAAATATGTGTGTTTATTAAATATAAAGTAATTTTCTATTCTCTTTCCTTATAAATATCTATATTCTAACGTTATTAAGAACCACTAAACGTTGTTTATTAATATACATACAATATACAAAAACTGCTCAAAAGCCTTAAAAATAAGCATTTGCAATTTACTAAAAGATAAAAAAGTGCCCTTTTGGGCAAGAGGTCAAAAACCTATATACAATACAAAACGGTAATCAAAATAGATTACCGTTTTTATCTTTCATTTTCCTCACATTTTATATTTTTTGCATTAATTCTTTTGTTGATAATAGCTTTAACCTTTCTAGTATTAATCAAATTTTTGAATGCTTTACGAAGGTCTCCTATATATTCTAGTTCTTTTATAACTGGTTGTTTCATAACATTTTCTATTGCATCTTCTTCAGTATAACCATTTACAATGCTATTTATTAGCATTTGCAAAACGGTTTCTCTTGCTTTGGAATCCCTTGATTTTTCTTCTTTTGCTTTTTTATATCGATTTATTTCTAGTTCTGCTTCTATAATATTTCTTCCCTTTATAGCTCTCATTTTACATCTACTCCTAAAAAAAATCTTCTTATTCACACATAAATTGAACAGAAGATTTTTTACATTAATAATTATTATTTCTTTGTTGTTTTCTAGCTCTTCTACAAGCTGGACATCTTACAGGTTGATTTGTAAAACCCTTTTCAGCATAAAATTGTTGTTCTCCAGCTGTAAAAACAAATTCTGCACCACAATCTTTGCATGTAAGAGTAACATCTTCAAAAGTTGTTGTTTCCATTTATATAGACCTCCTTCTTAAAATTGATTTGAATTAATTTTATTACTTAACCAATCTAAAGAGAAGGCAAATATTTCAAAATAAATTCATTTATGTTTCTTTTCTGAAACTAATATAAATATATCACATTTAAATATAAAATGCAAGAAAATTTTAATTTAAGTTTCAGTTTTTTATTTTTTATAAGTTCAATTATAGAAAAAAGATATATAACTTTTTTCTAAATAATACAGTTATACAAAAAAACAAAGCTTAAAAATTTTAAATATCTTTGTCTAATATTATAGTAACTGGTCCATCATTAATCAATTCAACTTTCATTTCAGCGCCAAAAATACCTGTTTGTACATTATCAACTTCATCTTTACATTTATTTATAACATATTCATATAATTCTTTTGCAAAATCAGGTCTTGCAGCTTCTGTAAATGATGGTCTATTTCCACTAGAACAATCTGCATATAGAGTAAATTGTGAAACTAAAAGCAATGCTCCTTTTATATCTTTTAATGATAAATTCATTTTACCTTTTTCATCCTCAAAAACACGTAAATTAATTAACTTTTTTATTAAATAATCAGCTATTTGTTTATTATCATTATGTGTTATACCAATTAAAACTAGAAATCCATTATCTATTTTTCCAACAATTTCATTATTAACCTCAACATTGGCTTTTTTTACTCTTTGAATTACAAATTTCATATTATAGTCTCCCCTTCTCATATATATTTAAAATAATGCTCCTTTATTTATAACATACTTGAATTGTATGTGCAATATCAAAAAGGTTTAAGTTTCGGTTTTTATTTTTCAAACTTTATTATAGAAAAAAGATATATATTATAAAGCGAGTTTGACAGTGAGGCGTTATTCATCTTAAGTTATTATAGTGTGTCTCTTAGGTTTGAATGTTCAATATCTTAATCGCCTTGGAAAACAGAGCTGAATAATATATATCTTTTTTCTATATAATATATTTTTTGCATAATGCCGAAACTTAAACAAAAAGGATTTAAGACCAAAATAGATCCTAAATCCTTTTTAATAATACTATTCTTCCTCTAAATTCTTAATCTGAACTTTTCTATTTTCTTGTTTCCTTTGCATATTTCTTAATTGTTCATCACTTAATTCTTGAGCATTTTTTGTTATATATCCAGATGTATTAATATACTTTTCAATAGTATTTTCTAATTGATCATCTTTAGACTGATTTTCATTTATGCCCTTTATTTGATTTTTTAAATCGTGTATTTGTTGTTCTCTAACTTCTTGAATTTTCTTAGCATTTTCTTTATTATCAATATTACCAATATTAGAATATTGTTCTAAATGTCTTTTAGTTCTAGTATGATTTTCAACAACATTAATTAAATTTTCTATCTGTTTTTCTTTTTTTTCTAAATTATCATTATTAAAACTTTCCATTATAAACACCTCCAAAAATATTATAATAATATTATTTACTTTTTTTCAGTTTTTACAAAAGAAAGTATTGAAAAATTATTCAATAACTTCTAAAGCATCATTTTTATCCAATCCATTTAAATTATAGTAAGAATTAGGAATATGTCCAACAATAACATTTTCAGCCAATAAAACCTGATTGGTAATATTAGTAGTTATACTTTCAAAAGGTGTTAAAATATTAATTTCGCATTTTACAAATAAATACACTCTATGTAAAGTTTGATTTATACCTTGTGATGAAAATTCGCTTCTTAAATCAGTTTCAACATTTCCAATAGTAGAAATTCTTAATTTAACCATTGGACCTCTACCTGCCAACAATTTAAATCCTGTAAAACTTCCGAATAGCAATTTCTACATCATCTCTGCCCTGACTATCAATTTCTTTTTGAATTTTTACAGCAATATCTGAAATTATTTCATTAATAGGGCTTACATTTGATTTTATCATAATAATATTACCACTATTATCTTTTTCAACTGAGAAAAGTTCTTCATAACTATGTTCTCTCATTACAACAGTAGCCTGTTCATTAGAAATTATTGTAGCTAGTGATTTTGCTTTATCTGTACATAAAGTATCAAATATTGGCAAAACCGCTTCAAGTATTGTTTTTGCTGTTATAATTGCGATTAACATTACTGTAAAAATTAATAACATTTTCTTTTTTTTTCTATTTTCTTTACTTTCAAATTTAGCTTGAAAGATAATAGGTAATCTTATTCTTGGTCTTGAATAAATTTTACTCATAACTATTTACTGAAGTTCTAACATAATTAGGTATGTATAATTTTTGCCCTGTATATATTAGATTTCTATCTTCTATTCCATTAACTCTTGCAATTGCGTCAACTGTACTTCCAAATTGTTTAGCAATTTTCCATAAACTATCTCCTTTTTTAACAATATATAAAATAATACTATAATCTTGTTCTTCTCTTTCACTATTTTCTTCAATACTATCTATTATATTAATATTAGCATTTCTATACATATTAGTATCTGTCTCCATATCTATATTACAAGTAACATCTCCACCATCTTGAATAATAAAATCTGATGACTTCATTTCAATATTACTACTTGTATTTAATGTTTCTCCATTTTGTAAATTATCTATTGTATATTCAAATGGTATTTTTGCATCTTTTATAATAACTTGTTGTTTTCCATTTACAAACATAAATTTCAAATTCATTTCACATTCATACAAAATTTTAGTATTTATTTTATTCTCATTAACTATTGAAGTATCTACTAAAACATCTATTAAATTTTGATTTTCTATATCTTTTAAGTTGATTTTTTCTCTAATTTGTTTTATATCTTTTACATTTGTTTTATCTACCATTGTTGAAATTTGTTTTTTATCAAAATCTAAATTTACACATGGACTATACATATCTTGTATTAAATTTATTTCTTTTTCTTCATATACATCACATTTTACGCCTATTTCTGCTTCAACATATATTGAATGTTCTTCCTGTGAATTTGGTTTTATTATGATGTTCCTTATTTCATAGTTTACATCACAAATATTTCCTTCAACTACATCTTGTATATCTATAAATCCTACTACAGGTATCTTCATTTTTACTGTGCAAATTCTATTATCTTCTGTTAAATATAAAATTTTAACTTCAAATTCAGATTTTGCTAAAACTTTATTGTAACTTATCTTTATATCTTTATCTACTATATTTGCTTCAACTTTTAATATTTCTGCTAAATTATCTATATTTTCTATTGATATATTATCTTTTGCATATATTTTTGTTTCACCTTGACCAACTAATGAATTTACTTTTAAATTTTCTTTTAACATTTGTAAATTGTCTGCATCTTGTATTTCATTTATTATCTCTACTTCATCATTTGAGTATATTTTTAAGTTTACCTCCAATGTTGCTTTTACACTAACTTTTCTTCCATTTAATACTTTACATTCTATTGATTTTGTTTTTACATCTGTTATGACATTCATTCCTTCTCTACAATCTGACATATTAATATTTTCTGAAAAATCTAGTGTTGTATTTAATCCTCTTACTGTATCTTCAGTTCCGTCTGGCATATACATTATATAAGTATTTATACATCCATCTAGTCTGATTTTTTCATCTTGCACTTCTTTTTTATATATGCTTACTACACCACTTGTACATATTGTATTTAATATATCAGGTTTAGAATCTGGTACTATCATATCTCCTTCTACAAATATTATTTCTTTCTGTTCCTTAACAAGCTTATTTATTCTTAAATTTTCTCTAACTGGATTTATCATTTTTATCCCTTTCCTTTCTTGAGTTTTTTATTAATGTTAATTTTCTTTATACATATATATGTGCATTTTTTTCTTTTATGCTTTTTATTATAGAAAGGTTATAAAATTTTAATTATAATTATTTTTATCTTTATTTGGAGTAATTATGATATTTATTCTAGAATCATATTTATATTGTTTTTCCAACTTTTCTGAAAAGCTTGCTAATTCATTTGGTATTACTATTGTTGTATATTGTTGTTCTTTTAATTCATCAATTTTTTTGTCTATATCCTCTGGTTCTTTTACTTCTTCTACATTTATACCTAATAATTTGGGAATATTATATTTATTTATATCTTTTTCATATTTTATAAATGATATTTTCATTTTTTTCACCATTTTTAGTTTGGATTTTAAAAGAAAATTTATACAAAAAAAATGTCCAAGAGGGACATTTCCTTTTTAAGTCAGCTGTTAAAGCTATGCTTGTTACAGATGACTTATGCAGAGCTGGACATTTTTTAATTTTATGCAGTTTTCAGTTCTAATCTTAATTTGTCTGCAATCATAGCAATAAATTCTGAATTAGTTGGCTTTCCCTTAGCTGCTGAAATAGTATAACCAAATATATTTTCAACAGTTTTTTGATCTCCCCTCCCCCAAGCAACTTCAATAGCATGTCTAATTGCACGTTCAACTCTTGAAGGTGTAGTCTCAAATTTATACGCAATTTTAGGATATAAACTTTTAGTAATTTGATTTATTACATCAATATCTTTTACAACCATTATAATAGCTTCTCTTAAATATTGGTAACCTTTAATGTGTGCAGGTACACCAACTTCATGAATAATATTTGTTACTAATGCTTCTAGATTTTTCTCACTATTTTCACCATTTAAAGGAATTTCTACATATTGTGGCTTAATCTCTCTAGTTGTAAAATTACTTGAATTTTCATTTGGATTATAATTTTTAAGTTCTTTAATCCTTTTTATTAATAACTCAATATCAAAAGGTTTAACAACATAATATTCTGCGCCTAAATTAACTGCTTTTTTTGTTATCTTATCTTGTCCAACTGCTGATAACATTATACAGATAGGTTTGTTTTCATTTTTTAATCCACTTATTTTTTCTAAAACTCCAATTCCATCTAAATGTGGCATTATCACATCTAATAAAGCAACATCTGGTTCTTGATTAGTTATCATTTCTACTGCTTCTTCTCCATCTTTGGCAATTCCTATCACTTCCATATCATCTTGCTCTTTAATATAAGATGCAAGTGTTTTCGCAAATTCTTGATTATCATCTGCTATTATTATTTTGATTTTCTCTTTCATTTATATTCCTCCTAAAATTTACTTTTTTACAATCAACTAAATAAAATTTCAACTGTAAAATTTTTACAGTTCTTATTATACTTTAAATATTTTTATTTTTTTACAAAAATTTATAAAAGTTTCATTTTTATATACATTTATTAATTATTTTTTTAGATAAAATTCTATATTCTATTAGATTAATATTTTTTTTATCAAAATCATCTACAAATTTATATACTTCGCTTTCTTCTATTTGTATTTTACAAATAATTATATTTGAATACTCAAAATCTACAATATTTATTTTATTTTTTCTACAATAATATTTAAAAGTTTCTAAATAATTATATTCTATTTTACATTTTATTTCTGTTCCTATACATTTTTCAACAATATGACATTTTTCTATTGCATTAAGTGTTACATCAGAATATGCTTTAACTAATCCTCCAGTTCCTAATAATATTCCTCCAAAATATCTAGTTACTATAGCTAATACATTACATAAATTATTTTTTTGTAAAATATTTAACATTGGACCTCCTGATGTACCTGCTGGCTCACCATCATCACTTGACTTTTCTTCAATTTTTTCATTTTCTACAATTCTATATGCAATACAATTATGTCTAGCATCAAAATATTTCTTTTTTGTACTTTTTATTATTTCTTCTGCTTCTTGTTTAGTATCTACTTTTATTAAATTACAAATAAATTTTGACTTTTTTACAACTATTTCTGTTTGAATATTTTCTTTTATTGTTATAAAATTTTTCATCTTTTTCTTATATCCCTCAAAAAAATATTATTTAAACTATATATCTCTCGAAATTGCTAATATATAAATATTTACACAGGATTGATTGTAACTGGAGATTATTTATAAATTCTTATAAAATATTATTTTGTAACATTTCCTGCAACATAACCAGTTGAATAAGCAATTTGAAGATTAAACCCACCTGTATATGCGTCAACATCAATTATTTCTCCAGCAAAATATAATCCTTCTATAATTTTAGATTCCATTGTTTTAGGATTAATTTCTTTTATATTAATTCCACCACTGGTAATTATCGCTTCTTCTATAGGTCTAAATCCACTTATAGCAATTTCAAAATTCTTTAATAAATTAACTAAACTCCTTCTCTCTTCTTTAGTTATTTCATTAACTTTTTTATTAGCATCTATTTTACTTTTCTCAATAATAACTGGTATTAATTTTTGTGGAATAAGCTTATTTAGACTATTTTTAAATTGTTTATTTTTCAATTCTTCAAAATCTCTTAAAATTCTTTGATCTAATTTTTCTTCTGATAAACTTGGTTTAAAATCTATTTTTAAAACTATCTTTTTACTTTGTACTAATTGATTTATATTTTTATATCTAACTAAATGTGCAGATCCACTTAATATAGTTGGACCAGATACTCCAAAATGAGTAAATATCATTTCACCAAAGTCATCATAAATTATTTTCTTATTATCAAGGTTTTTTAATTCAATCTTAACATTTTTTAAAGATAGTCCTTGTAATTTTTTACATAAATTTATATCATAACTTTCTAATGGCACTAAAGATGGTTTTAGTTCTGTGACAGTATGTCCTAACCTTCTTGCAATTTTATATCCATCGCCTGTAGAACCTGTTAAAGGATAGCTTTTGCCTCCTGTGGCTAAAATTACTTTATCTGCTTGAAATATATTATTTTCTGTTTTTACATTAAATCCTTTTTCTGTTTTTATAATCTCTGTAACTTTATGATTATATTTAATATCTACATCTGATTTTTTTAGTCTTTTGTATAGACACTCCAAAACATCAGATGATTTATCTGTTAAAGGGAATACTCTATTTCCTCTTTCAACTTTTACTTCTAAACCTTGCTCTTTTAAAAATTCTACTATGTCTTTATTAGTATAACTTTTAAAGCAACTATATAAAAATTGACCATTTCCTGGAGTATTTGAAATAAATTCTTCAATTGGTAAAGATGATGTAATATTACATCTACCTTTTCCTGTTATTAATAATTTCCTTCCTAGCCTTTCCATTTTCTCTAGTAATATAACTTTATTTCCATTTTCAGCAGAAGCTATTGCTGACATCATTCCAGCTGGTCCTCCACCTATTACTGCTACTTTCATAAATATCCCTTCAATCTTTATTATATAATATATATTTTAAGTCATAATAATATTAATTTAAAAAAATGAGTTTGACCTGTGTTTCTATTCTCTTTAACCCATTATAGTGTGTCTCTTTTCTTTGAATTTTCAGTGTCTTTAACGCCTTGGAAAACGGAATTTTTGAAAATTCATATTATTATGACTTAATAATATGAATTTAAAAAAATGAGTTTGACCTGTGTTTCTATTCACTTTAACCTGTTATAGTGTGTCTCTTTTCTTTGAATTCTCAGTGTCTTTAACGCCTTGGAAAACGGAATTTTTGAAAATTCATATTATTATGACTTAATAATATGAATTTAAAAAAATGAGTTTGACCTGTGTTTCTATTCACTTTAACCTGTTATAGTGTGTCTCTTTTCTTTGAATTCTCAGTGTCTTTAACGCCTTGGAAAACGGAATTTTTGAAAATTCATATTATTATGACTTAATAAAAATATATCTTCAAAAAAAATTATTTTTACTTCATTTCCTGTATTGCTTTTAGTATTCCAAATTTTCCATAGTCATAAGTAAGACCACCTTGCATATAAGCAATATAAGGCTCTCTTATTGGACCATCACAACTCAATTCAATAGTTGAACCCTCTGTAAAAGTACCTGCAGCCATTATAACTTTATCTTCATAACCTCCCATTTCACTTGGAAATGGAATTACATTTGAATCAATAGGAGAGCCTTTTTGTATTCCTTGACAAAATTTAACTAGCTTCTCCTCTGAACCAAATTTAATTGTTTGAACAATATCAGCTCTTTTTACATCAAATTTTGGCTCTACATTATAACCCACTCTTTCTAAAATTCTACTTGCAAAAACAGCCGTTTTAACACTACTTGCAACAACTTGTGGTGCAAAGAATAGACCTTTTATAAAGTTGGTATTTTGTCCTAATGAAGGACCAATTTCTTTGCCTATACCTGGTGCAGTTAATCTTTCTGCACATAATTCTATTATCTCTCTTCTTCCTACTATATATGCACCTGATGTAGCTATCCCTGCTCCTAAGTTTTTCATTAAAGACCCTACAGCAATATCTGCCCCTATTTCTATTGGTTCTCTGTCTTGAACAAATTCTCCATAACAATTGTCTACCATTATTATAACTTCTTCATTTACTTCTCTTATAGCTTTTATTACTTTTTCTATTTTTTCAATCGTTAAGCTTTCTCTAGTTGAATATCCTCTAGATCTTTGTATTTCAATTAATTTTACATCTTTTTTTGAAAGTCTCTCTTGTATTGTTTTTATATCAAAATCATTTTCTATAAGCTCTATTTGTTCATATTTTATTCCATATGATTTTAATGAACTTTTACTAACTTCATTTCCACACCCAATTACTGTTTGCAATGTATCATATGGTTCTCCTGTTATACTTATCATCGTTTCATTTGGACGTAATAATGCCCCCAATGTTATTGATAGTGCATGTGTTCCTGAAATCAGTTGTGCTCTCACCAACGCATCTTCAGCTTTGAATACATTTGCATATATTTCTTCTATTTTGTTTCTTCCAGCTTCATCTATTCCATATCCAGTTGAAGAATTTAAGTGCATTTCTTGCAAGTTACATTCTTGTAATGCTTGTAATACTTTTATGCTATTTTGTTCTGCTATTTGTTCTATTTCTTTGAATTTTGGTTCTATCTCTTTTTCTACTTGTTTTGATAATTCTTCGATTTCTTTATCAATTCCTAATTTTTGTAACATTTTTTCATCTCCATTCTTTTTTATACATTGTACACCTTTTTTATATAAATTGCAATCATTTTTTGGCTTTTTGTTGCACTTTTAGTTATATCTTTCTATGCTATTAGAATTCATCCATCATATTCTTTTAGCATTCAATTTTAAATTAAATTATTTCATAGGCTACTATATCAAATACTTTATATAATTCTAAATTTACCTTTAATATACTTCTCAAATTGTTAAATGATACTCATATTTAATTATATTTTTACGTTAGCCAATTTTAGTGATTGTCAAATAATCTTTATTCTCATATATTGGTAATAACTCATTTTAAATGATTCTGTAATTCATATTCTCAATATCCTTTTTTATATCTTTCTTTTATTTCTATCAAAATATTTAAAATTTAATTTAACATCTTGTTTATCCAAATTTTCCCTTTATTATTAATTTTTATTGTAACTTCACCATTTTTATCTGTTCTATAGACCTTACAACCTAATCCGTTGTAATCTTTTTAAAACTCTATCATTTGGATGACCAAAGGTGTTATCTTTTCCAACTCCAATAAGTGCAACTTTAGGTTGAGCTACATTTAAAAATTCTTGCATTGATGAAGATTTCGAACCATGATGAGCCACTTTTAATATTGTAGATTTTAATGTACTAGTATCTTCATATTTTTCTACAATAGCTTTTTCTGCTATTTCTTCAATATCTCCTGTAAATAACATTGAAAAATTTTTGTACACCATTTTGCAAACTAAAGAATTATTATTAATATTATTTTGACTAATCACATTTTTTGAATTTGGCCACAACACATCAAAATACAAGTCTTTCTCTATATTTATTCTATGTCCTGCTTCTACTACCTGTACTTTTACATTACGTTCTTTTACTATTTCTATAAATTCTTGGTAATTAGTTGAAGTTTGAAATTGATTTCCTATTATGACATTTTCCACTTTTATTTCTTGTAATAAATATAGGATAGAACCGTACATGATCATTATCAAAATGACTTACAATAACAATATCTATTTTTGTAAAGCCCCTATCTAAAATATAGGGTACTAAAGTATTTTTGCCTACATTAGAATTCAAATCACCACCACCATCAATTAAAATTGTTTTTCTTGATGAAGTAACAATTAAACAAGCATCTCCTTGTCCCACATCAATAAAATAAATATTCAAATTTTTTGGTAAAAAAGCAATAAATAGAACCATAATTAAAGTAATCAATAGAACCTGTTTAAAAACTTTAGCATTTTGTTTAATTTTATATTTAATAAGAGCAATAACATTTCTTAATCTAATTTGTGTTTTACTTAAATTTTTTAGAGAATATAATTTATATATTTGAATTAAAATAAAAATAACAAGCCAATATAATACTATTTTAAACATTGATGGTGTTGGAAGATAAATTTTCGAATACTTTAATTCTGATACTTTAGAAATATGTAATAAAATTTGAATAAAAAAATCTAAAAATGGTAAGATAATTTGTGAAACATTAAAATTAAAATATGATATTATTATTAATAAAAAACCTAACATAACCATTGGTCCTATTATAAAGTTTATTAATAAATTTGAAATTAAAAAATATGGATTAAATGTGTTTAATTTGTATAATATTATGGGTAATATAACAATCTGGACTGAAATTGACACTGATAAAACATTTTTTATATAATCTAAAAACTTTTGTATTTTAGGTTTAATTCTATACTTATACAGTTTGTTCTTAATATTTATATTTTTTAGTATTTTTAAAATATCTTTATTAAAAGCAATTATACCAATAACCCCTCCATAAGAAAGTTGTAATCCTATATTATTTAGTAAAAATGGATTATAAATCAAAATTACTAATAATGATAATGATAAACTTGTCCATATATCATTTTTAGTATAAATTATTTTAGATAACAGCAAAATTATTCCCATTACACCTGCTCTTGTAATTGAAGGAGAAAAATTTGTCATAAACATATAAAAAATTAAAACAAAAATACATGCAATATATATTCTTCTTTTTCCTAAAATACTTTTGAATATTATATTTATGCCCATAATAACATATGTGACATGCATTCCAGAAACTGCTAGAATATGTGATAAACTTGCATTTCTAAAATCTTCTTGTATTTCTTCATCCAAATCACTTTTATCTCCTAATATTATGCCTACTAATATTGATGAATTTTCTTTTATTGCTTTTTTAACATTTTGTTTTATATTATTAGAAATTTGATTTGATAACTGAAATAAGAAATTAGCTTTTTCCTTTTCTATTACTTTAACATCTTTACACTTTATAGTTCCATAAATTTTTAATTGTTTTAAATATTCTGAATAATCAAATCCTTTATAATTTCTTTGAATTTCTGGCTTTATATACTGTCCTAAAATATTAATTTTATCTCCATATTCTAAATTAAAATTTTTATTTACACTAATATAAAATCTTAAATTCATTCCTTTATATTTAGATTGTATCTTATATTTGTTATAATACTGTTTTTCTTGTTTATTACTTATTACAATTCCTGTTAATTCTATATTTTCTAATTTTGATAAAGTACTATATATTATTTCATAGCTTTTATTTTCATATAAAACAATTGAATTTGATATTGATGAAAATATAACGATTACTAAAATGACTTTTGAATTTAAAAATATTTTTAAATATCTAAAATATCTTTTTATAAATGAAAATGATAAAATTTTAAAACTTAATTTTTTTAAGTTACTTTTTGTACTATTACCTCTTAGCAATTTAAACTCATTGTTTTTATTTCTTCTATATATTAATAATACTGCAATTACTAGAATATTTAATGGGACTATACTAAATTTAAAGTATAGCCCCACTATTATACCTATTATATATCCTAGAACTGCAATTAATATTGGTCTTTTCATTTTACCTCCATTACTACAGTAAAGTTTTTATTTGTTAGAAAATTCTTCTTGCACCAACATAATTATTTTTATAATATGAACTAGAAAGCAAAGATGTCCTTACACCTGTTTTTGAATTTTCTGCATGTATAAAAGTATTTCCCCCAATATAAATACCAACATGATTAATTCCTGACTTTCCAAACATAACTAGATCTCCTGCTTGTAAGTTTGTTACAGATATTCCATTACTATATTGTGCAGCTGCTGTTCTATTTAAATTCACTCCAAAATGTTTATATACATATTGTGTAAATCCTGAACAGTCAAATCCTTTAGGAGTTGTTCCTCCATATACATATTTGCAACCTAAATATTGTTTTGCATATGATACAACATCATTTCCTTTACTAGAAGTTTCTGCTACCGGAGTATTTGGCGTTGTATTTTGTGTTGTTGTAGTTCCTGTTGTTGAATTCTTATTTGCTGTATCTGTTTCTGTAGTTGCATTTGTATTTGTTGTTGCTCTTTGATTAATTGAACTTCTTGATGTAGATTGTTTTGTTGATGATAATAATGTTTCTAATATATAACCTTTTTTACCACCAACTTCTACATAACACCATCCTGATTCTGTTGAAATTACTGCAACTTCTTGATTTACTGATAATTGTGTTACTATACTTGCAGTTTTACTTGCAGTTTTTCTTAAGTTTACAGTTTGTGAATTTATATACATCTTTTTAGTTTGAGGTGTTGCAGGTTTTTCTACAACTGGTTGTGTTGATACTGGTGTTGTTTCTTCAACTTTCTCAGGTTGTTTTGTTTGTAAGTTTTCTAAAACTATCCAGCCCTTTTTTCCATCTTTTTTTTCTATATATGCCCATTTATTTATTATTTCTTTTACTTCAACTTCTTCATCTTTTTTTACTTCTTCCATTTCTATCGCTGTTATTAATGGAATTATTTTTAATTTAGAATCATTTACAATAATATATTTTTCACCTTTTTTTATTTCTTCTGAAGTTTCTACATTAGAAACTGTTTCTTGACTTGGCTCATTTTCATTATTATTTGATTCTTCTTGACTATTATCTTGTTGATTTTCTTGGCTGTTTGATTGATTATTCTCTTGTGTTTCATTTGGTGCTGGTTCTTGTTCTGTTTTGTTTTCTGTATTTAATGTTTCTGTTGTATTCTTTATTATGTTTGCTTCTACTTCTTCTTTTACTTTTAATAAGTCTTGTCTTATATATCCAGTTATTCTTTTGTATTTTACTTTATACCATTCCCCTGTTTTTTCTAATACTTCTACGTCTTCTCCTTCTGATGCTAATTCTAATACTTTTGAGTCTAGAGATGGTTTTTCCCTAAGTTTGGCTGTTTCTACTGTTATTTTTGCTGTATTTGCTGCAAAACTTATATTTATAAAAAGCATTACTGATAAACTTATTAGTGCCATTAATAAAATGCTTTTTATATTCATTTTTGATTTCATTGTTATACTCCTTATTATATTGTATTAATAAACTTTAATTTTTGTTCTAGTATACAAAAAAATAACTTTTTTCTTATACTATCAATTATTCTTTCGTTGTTGATTATAACACAAATTAAAAGCACTGTCAAATGTAAGTCTCAAAATCCTTTCTTCCGTATAATTCTATGTTTATGATTTATAACTAATATATATTTCAACATTATATATTTTGTATTAAATATTTTGGTCAATTGGTGGAACTAATTGTTTTTTCCTTGCAACAACACCCTCTAAAAATGTTCTATTATTTTCTAATTTTTTATTATAAGCTTTTTCAACAGCATCTGTTCTTGAACCCAATGCAATTACTTCAGAATTACAATTTAATATATCTGTTATTGCAAGTACAAATAAACTTAATCCTTTACTTTCAATCTCTTTATTAATTTCCTTTTCTAACTTTTCTTGTCTTTTTAATATATCATCTATATTAATAGTATTTAATTGTGCAATTACATACTTTGTTCCTTCCTTCTCAAATGCTTTTGCATCTAATTTTACTAATTCTTCTTCTGTATAATCATCTAAACTTGTTCCTGCTTTTAACATTTTCAAGCCATATTCTTCTATATTAATATTAGCTATCTTTCCTAATTCTTTTAGTACTTTTTCATCATATTCAGTTGCTATTGGTGATTTTAATAATAATGTATCTGAAATTATACAACTTGCCATTAAAATTGCTTCTTCTTTATTTATTTCAAATCCAAATTTTTTAAATTCTTCATATAGTATTGTTGCTGTACATCCATATGGTTTTGCTGTATAATATATTGGTTTTGTTGTTCTAAAATCATCTATTCTATGATGATCTACTACTTCTATTATTTCAGCATTTTCTATTCCTTTTACACTTTGGTTAAATTCATTATGGTCAATTAATATTACTTTTTGTCCTTCTTCAACTTTTTCTATTAATTCAGGTATTTCTATTCCCAAATTTTCTAATATATATTTTGTTTCTTTGTTTGGTTCTCCTAGTCTTACTGCTTTCGATTTTGTATTACCCATTCTTTTGTTTAATCTTTCTTTTATTATACTTGAACATATTGAATCTGTGTCTGGACTTTTGTGTCCAAATATTAAAATATTTTCATTTAACATAATTTCATCATCCCTTCTTTTCTTTACTATAAAATTCTAAATATCTATTTTTAATTTTATTATATACAACAAGCGAACATTTAAGTTTTATTTTTTTCTTTTAAAATCTTTTCTAATTCTTCTTTAGAAAAAACATACTTTTTATTGCAAAAATGACATGTTAATTCAGCTTTTTCATCTTCTTCAATCATTTCTTTTAAAACTTTTTTATCTAATGTAGCTAATCCTTCTTCCATATGCTCTTTTGAACAATCACATTCATATATTGGTGTAATATTTTCTTCTATTATTTTAACATTTTCATCACCTGATACTTTTTTTGCAATATCCACTAAACTTAGGTTTTGATCTAACATTTTTGAAATTGCTCCAGCTTTAAAAATTGATTGCTCAACTTGTGATATTTCTTCATCAGTTGCATCAGGCATTGGTGTAATAATATATCCTCCTGCTGATTTTACTCCATTTTTATCAACTAAAACTCCTAAGGCTACTGCTGTATTTTTTTGTTCTGATTTTGCAAAATATTCTGCAAAGTCTTCTGCTATTTCTCCTGATACTAAAGGGCATATTCCTATATATGGTTCTTTAAGTCCAATATCTTTGATAACATTTACAAATCCTGCATTTCCAACAGCTCCACCAACATCTAATTTTTCCATATCATTTAATGGTAAATCAACAATTGGATTTGTAACATATCCTTTTATTTTAGGATATTTATTTGCTGTTGCTAGTAGCATTCCTATAGGTCCATTTCCTTTTAATTGAACTGTTATTTTGCCCTTAATCCCTTTCATTTCACTTGCCATTATTGTAGTTATTGTTAATAATCGTCCAAATGCTGCTGTTACAACTGGACTTAAATCATGTATTTTTCTTGCTTTTTCTACTAATTCTGTTGTATCTGCACATATTATTGATATTTTTTCATTATATGCTAAAAACTTGATTATTTTATCTTGCATTTATACTCTCCTACTTTTAATTATTTAAAGTTTCGTTTTTTTTATTTACGAAATCAATTATAGCATTTCAAAATGTATATTTACTAATTTGACATTTGGAACATATCTTTTCCCTCACCACATACTGGGCATACCCAATCTTCTGGAAGTTGGTCAAACTGAGTTCCCTTTGCTATACCTGCTTTTTCATTTCCAAATTTAGGATTATATATATATTTACATTGTGTACATTCATATAATTCTTTTCCTGTTTTTTCTGTTCCAAAATTCTTATATCCAGCAGCAACTGCTACTACAACTATTAATAAAAATGATAATGCTTTCCAAATTCCGCTATCACATAAAATTACTGCAAATATTCCAAATATTGCACTTATTCCATATAGTATTAATACTGCTTGTTTTTGGCTAAATCCTTTAGCTACTAATTTATGATGTAGATGTCCTTTATCAGCTTTGAATACTGCTTTTAATGATTTTCCTTTTATTAATCTTCTTATAACAGCAAATATTGTATCAAATATTGGTAATCCTAATACTATTAGTGGTAATACTATTACTGCTGCTGTATATGTTTTTGCTGATCCTAATATAGATATTACTGATAATGAAAATCCTAAAAAGTTTGATCCTGTATCTCCTATAAATGTTTTTGCTGGTGAAAAGTTAAATGGTAAAAATCCTACTAATGAACCTGCTAATGCAGTAATTAATACTATTGAAATCATTGATGAACCATTTAATACAAATATTATTAATAATGATATTGATGATATTACTGATATTCCTGATGATAATCCATCTAAGCCATCTATTAAATTTATTGCATTAGTAACTACTATAATCCATACTATTGTAAGTAATACTGATGTTATTTCATGTATTTCTGGAATATTTATGAAAGGTAATGTTATCCCTTCAATTCTAATTCCTGATATTGCGACTACAATTGCACCTAATACTTGTCCTGTCAATTTTGTTATTGGTTTTATTGTTTTTATATCATCAACTGCACAAAATGCTGATATAATAAATATTCCTAATAAAAATCCTAATAGTTTTTTCCAATATTGAAATGTTCCATATAAATCTATGGTATTTTCCATACTCATTACAATTAATAAATAAATTGTTGATACTAAAAAACCTAGTATTACAGCTGGTCCTCCAAATTTAGGCATTGTTTTATTGTGAGCTCTTCTTCTTTCACTTTCATCACTCACTGCTCCCACTTTTTTGGCTATTTTTATTGTATAAGGTGTAGTTACAAATGTTACTACAAATGCTAAGATAAACGCTATTGCAATATTCCCCCACATAGTTTTCGTCCCTTCAATATTTTATTTTATATTATTTTTTTCAATTTCTTCTATCATTTTTATTCTTTCTGCATACCTTCCACCTTTAAATTCTGTACCTAACCAATTTCTTATTATACATATTGCCTCATTTGTTGTTATATAGTCTCCTCCTAATGTTATTACATTGATGTCATCATCTGCTTTTGCAAATTTTGCTGCTTCTTCATTAAATATTGTGGCTGCTCTTATTCCTTTAAATTTATTTGCTACTACTGTCATTCCATATCCTGATCTACATAATAATATTCCTAAGTCACATTCTTTATTTTGTATTGATTCTGCTACTTTTTTTGCATATATTGGATAATCTGTTCTTTCTTCATTTTCTGTTCCACAGTCTTTGTATTTTATTTCCTTTTCATCTAAGTATTTCTTTATTTCTTCTTTTAATTTGTATCCTCCATGATCTGCTCCTATTGCAATCATTTGTATCCCTCCTTATTTTTTATATACTATATCATATATAGTCTAAAAAGTCCACCAAATAAGTGAAACTTTTGCTATATCTTGTTAATTAATCCTTTATAATGTGCTTCTAAAATATAAATTCTCAGTATCTTAAACACCTTGGAGAACGCAGTTTTTGAAAATTTATATTATTATGGCTAATTTATTTTCACTTTGTATTGCAAAATTCTAAATTTCATATTGGTGCCTAGAAAACAAAAAAACTGCCTTAAAGGAAATAATCCTTTAGGCAGTTATTAATTTATTTTATTACTTCTTCTGCAAATCTATTATTAATTATCTTATCAAATGGAGCTTTTTGTGTTAATTCACCTGCTTCACTAATTACTTCTTGCAATTTCTCAAAACTTTCTTGTTTTAATATTGGATTTTCATTCCAAGCATCAATATCTTTATAACTTTGTATAGCTGTCTCAAGTAAATTTATATTAGTATCTGGGAAATAATCTTTAATAACTTCTGCAATTTCTTTTGATGTATGCTCTTTTACCCATTTTTGACCTTTATATATTGCGTTTGTAAAATTTTGTATTAATTCTTCATTATTTTGAATATAACTTTTCTTAGCAAAATATGCTGTATATGGTATTTCTCCTGCTTCTTTGCCAACAGAAGCTACAACATATCCCTTACCTAAGTTTTGTATATTTGATGCTGTTGGTTCAAATAGTGTTACAAAGTCTGCATCTCCTGATGTAAAACTACTAGCCATTAAGTCAAATTTTATACTATCATCTAATATTAAATCTGTTTTTGGAGCTAACCCATTTTGTTTTAAGACATATTCTAATGTCATATATGGTACTCCACCTTTTCTTCCTGGTATAACTGTTTTTCCCTTTAAATCTTTCCAAGTAAAGTTTTCTATCTTTTCCTTTGATACTAAAAATGATCCATCTCTTTTTGTTAATTGTGCAAATACTTGCGTGTGATCTTCCTTTCCTTCATTGTACACATATATTGATGCTTCTGGTCCTGCAAATCCAATTTCACATTCTCCTGATAATACTGATGTCATTACTGCATCTGCCCCTTGACC
The DNA here is from genome assembly GCA_947646915.1 of uncultured Clostridium sp. GTDB lineage: Bacteria > Bacillota > Clostridia > TANB77 > CAG-508 > CAG-269. The sequence goes on from CANSII010000003.1 coordinate 46,874, forward strand.
TGTTGTTAAGTCAATTTCTATGCCATATTCTCTAAAATATCCATTACTAATTGAAACATATTGTGGTGCATAGAATACTGAACGTGTTACTTCACTTACTCTTATGTTTTTATCTTGTTTGTCTGTTTTATTGTTATTTACAATAAATATTGATATTGTAATAACAACTACTATAAGTATTAAAGAAATACATATCAATCTTTTTTTACGCATTTCACACCTTCCTTTCCTTTTGTTATATTTTATGTTAATTATCGTGATGTGTGAGTAATTTTTTCAACTAATAGTACTACTCCATACATTATTCCTGCTAATATTCCTAAGATTATTACACTTGTCATTACTAAATCTAGTTTAAAAACTTGACCTCCATAAACTATTAAATATCCTAATCCTGCCTTTGATACTAAGAACTCTCCTGAAATCACTCCTACAAGAGAAAGTCCAATATTAACTTTTAATGAGTTTATAAATGTTCCTATATTTGCTGGTATTACAATTTTAGTTAATAATTGCCATTTTGTACATTTAAATGTTTTTGCCATTTTTATTATATCTTTGTCTGTTTTTAAAAATCCATTTAATATTTCTAATATTGTTACTATAAGAGAAATTGCAATTGCCATTACAATTATTGCTGATGTCCCTGAACCTACCCAAATAATAATGATAGGTCCTAATGCAACTTTTGGCAAGCTATTTAATACTACTAAAAAAGGTTCTGAAACCTTTGCTAAGAATTTAGACCACCACAATACTACAGCTATAATTAATCCCAATATTGTTCCTAGGCCAAATCCTACTATTGTTTCATATGTTGTGACTTTAATGTGCTTTAATAAATCATTTGATGTTAAATTTATAAATGTTTCTAATATTCTACTTGGTTGACTAGTTATAAATCCATCTATTATTTTTGCATTTGCTAATATTTCCCATATCGATAAAAAACCTACTAAAATTGATATTTGAGTAATAATTACTAGTATTTTCTTTGTTCTTATTTTTCTTAAATAATTTTTTCTTTCTTTTGATATACTATTAATTTTCATCTACGCCCAACTCCTTCCATAATGTATCAAAATATTTACTAAATTTAGGGCTTTGTCTACAATTTATAGGTGTTTTATCTTTTATTTCAAAATCTATTTTATGAATATCTTTAATTGTTCCTGGTCTTTTACTTAGTACAAGAACTCTATCTGACATACTAATTGCTTCTGGTTGATTCTGAAATAGACAATTTTAATTTTTGTTTCTACTAATCTAATATTGAATATTAAATTAGTCAATTTTGTGTGTTGTTGAGATTAATATCATTTAATTTCTTAAAATTAAACATTATATCTACTTGTTTGTCTTGGTGTATTTCTATTTTATTAATGATTATTTTCATTATTTCAGGTGTTGGTTTTTCTAATTTTAAAAATTCTCTAACTATTTTTTCTATCTCTTTACTATCATCGTTTGAAGCATCTTCTTTTTTGTTTTTTAACTCATTGTATTCCTTTTCTTTTTGATTTACTTCATTGATTAGTTTGTTAAATAGCCTTTCATACATTTCTTCACTAACTTTTCCATTTAACTTATCAACATACATTTTGTCTATGTTATCCTTTATAATATTAATTTCCATTTGTTTTTGTTTTAGCATTTTTCCATAATCTTGTTTTGTTCTATTATTCTTTATGTTTAATTCTATTTTCTTACTATCGATTGCTAAAAACAAGTTTTTTATGTATTGTAGTATTGTTTTTTCTAATGCTTCATAGCTAAATCCATGTGATGTACAAAGTCCTAATTTTGAATTTCTACGATAATTATTACATATCATAAACATATAGCCGTTTTTCTTTCCTCTTACTCCTATTTTGTGTTTGCATTCATAACAAAACAATAATCCATCTAATAAAAACTTATGCTTTTTTTCATTTCTATTATATTTTTGCACAATTACCATTTTTTGTACTTTGTCAAAAAGCTGCTTTTCAATGATTGGTTCGTGTGTGTTTTCCACAATGTTCCACTGTTCTTGTGGATTACTTCTTAATTTTCTGTTTTTATAACTTATTCTACTTCTCTTATTTTGTACCGTATTTCCAATATATACCTCATTTTTTAAGATGTTTTTGACTGTTTTATTTTCCCAAAAAGTTACTTTATTATACCTTATTTGATTCGCTGTAGGTATTTTTTTGTCATTTAGATAATTTTTGATGGCTCCTACTTCTTCTCCGTAAACTAGCCTTATGAAAAATAGTTCTTACGATTTCCGCTTCTGGCTCACATATCATTAATTTGTTTTTATCGTTTGAGTCTTTTACATATCCTAATGCTGTTTTTCCTCCTACCCATTTTCCTTGTTTTTGCATAGTATGTAAGGCTGTCCTAATCTTTTTAGATAAATCTTTGGAATACATATCATTTAAGATAGATTTAAATGGTGCTATATCATTATTACCATTATTAACTGCAAAAGTATCAATTCCATCTGTTACAGAAATATATCTAACTTCATGCTCTGGAAACCATTTTTCAATATATTCTCCTGTTTCTATGTAATCACGACCTAAACGTGATAAGTCTTTTGTTATGACCATATTTACTTTTCCGTTTTCGATATCTCTAATCATTCTTTGGAAATCTGGTCTATTAAAATTTGTACCTGTATATCCTGGATCTATATAAATATCTACTAGTTCATATTCCCATCCTAATTTTTCTACATATTCTGTTAGTAAAGATTTTTGATTTGTAATACTTTCACTTTCATCAAATCCTTTGTCTACATCTTCTTTTGATAATCTTATATATATTGCCACCTTATAAATTACTGTTTTTATTGTCTCAAGCATTTCTCCTCCTTCCCATGCTTGATAAAAACAACGATTTGAATTCCTATTAATTATAACTAATTTTCTAGGAAATTCAAATACTGAAATAATAAAAATTTATTATCTCTTTTTCTCTAATAGATCAATTAAAAAATGAGATATTAAATTTTCGATTTCTTCACCCTTTTCATCAAAATACACATTAATTTTAAATGTTTCGTTCATATTTTCTCCTGTTAATTTATTAATATTTATTCAATTTATATGCTAGAAAGACTTTATTATTCACATATAAATTATTGATTTAAAGGGCTTGTTTTAAGAAAAACTCTATATTTCTATTTTTAATTCAATTTTTTTATAGCATTTCTTTTTTTATTTTATAATTATCCTCTATTATATATACATCCATATTTTTCGAAAAAACTAACCATAAATTAAAAAAATTTTATTTTTCTAGTAAAAACTGAATAATAAAATTACTGAAAAAATAAAAAATATGTGTTGCATTCGTGGTACAACACATACGACTTATTTTGAATAACAGCGATTCAATTTTGCATCTAAATAATAATATATAATCTTGTACTTGTCAAATAGATTTTAAGCTTTTAGTTGTACACATTAAATCCTTTGCTTCCCATATATTCATATACCATATTTTTATAATCAATAATAAACTTTTTCCTCATCTTTTCATCAATCTGATCTAAATCTAAATATGGTGCTATATCTTCTATTTCAGTTAATAAAAGCGTATTATCTTCTAGTTTTATAAAATCTATTCTTTGAATTCCATAATAATTCCCATTCATTAAAGCGAATTTGTTTGCCATTTCTAGTTCTTTATGAGTATATTCATATTTTATTGCTTCTGGATAAATTGGAACTTTACTTGGTATAAATTCCAAGGCATATTCAAACTTATCTTTTATATAATAAAATTGTACTTCTGATTTAAACTTCATAAAAGGTTGAATAATATAGGAATTATCAAATTTCTGCTTTAGATTATTTCTCTCTACTACTAATTGACCAATTCCATCATAACTATTTTTTAATTTCAACATATATTTATTTGGATTATTTAATAACTTTAAATCTTTTAAATTATCAATACTTGGTATAACTGCATACCCTTTCTTAAATAAATCAACTAAATATGTTTTATCTTTACCATCAAATTTACCATCAAAATTTATACGTAGTAAATCTTTTTTTACTATTCTTGTTTTAAATTCATTCTCCTTATTTATGCTTTCTATTGTTGCATTCGATTCCCATGTATTTCTTTGTAAAAATACATCAAATATGTCTTCTAATCTCTCATCATAATTTTTATCAATAATAGCTACATTGTGTCCATCTTTTTGAAAAGTTCTTGCTAACCATATATCTTCTAATTTTTCATCACTATCTATATTACTTATCATTAAGATATTCATTTTTTAATTTTCCACACCCTATTCTAAATTCTTTGTTTTGAAGTAATTGTTGTTTCAACAATTTTTGCAATGTAGTATTTTCTACTAGTGTATTATAATTATCACATTCTTGTATATTAAAAACAAAATTCAATATATCTTTTTTTGCATCTTCGCCATCTTTTACCTCGAATAATTTATAGAATTTAGCAATATTAGAATTAGAATCTATCATTTTATTTATTTGATTACTTAATAACCAGGAATCACAATGATATTCTGGATTTTCTAATTTTAGGTATCTTTTGATTTCAGTTTTAGAATCTTTAATCGAATTTAATACTTCTCCTATTTCTAATTTATCTCCATAAGGTATATGTATTTTTATATAATTTTCACGTCTTTCATATTGCAATCTTCCAACTTCTATTAGCTTTGTATTAATAAAATAGGCAGCCCAAATCATTTGCGAAACTCTAATATTTTTTAATTTTTTAATATAAATATCATTAGTTAAAGTTTCTGTAACTCTTTTTTTATATAACATCTTTTGTGTATCACTATAATTTTTATTTATCATATTATTTTCGTGTAATTTATAGCCTAATAATACTAAAACACTTGTTATAAAAGAATTATATTGTTCTCCAAAAAGTTCTATCATATCTTGCTTTTTCCAAAGAGTATATATTGAAGATGATTTATTTGTATACAAAATATTATAAACTTCTTCACTTTTAGTATTAAAATCACTTATTGTATTAATATCTTCTATACACTTATAACATTTATTTTTATATTTCTCATCATATATCCCATAATAATCTAGTGCTTTATCAATTTCAATATAATCTACTTGCATTTTACATTATTCCCTTTCTTTCTTAATTTTCTTATTGATTTTATCATAATACAATAAAAAATAAAAGAATAACACCAACATTTTATCTACTTTGTTATCATAAAAAAGCATTATTCATTTTATCAAAAAATTGTCCCTTTTGGTAAGATATTCGATAGCATACGCTATCTCCTACTTACCTCCACTCACAAAACTATCAAATTAATATTCTAAACTCTTTTATTTTCAACGGTTTGCTCATTTTACCACCTATCAAATTTTACTACCTTACATATTATCAAAAATTTGATACTTTTTGGCACAGAAAATTTTGTATTTACAAAAATCCAATAATAAGATTACTGGAAAAAACTTGAAATATTTTTGTTTTGTTCGCTTGTTTTGGGCATAAATTTATAGTAATATATTAACAACCTTACGTTAAAGGAAAGGTTAGCCTTTTCTAAAAGGCGGAAAGGAGGCTACAGAAAATGACCATTGGAGATGCAATTCTTGATTTAGTTGATAAATTGCTAGTAGAAAGGGAAAAAGTCGTAAGGCTAGAACTTTCATTGCAACATCAGTTAAATAAAGATGAGCAATTAGACAAAGACTAAACTGTAGCAATACATAGTCGATAGAGTGGATTTCGCGGTCTGCTCTATTTTTTAGCATAAAAAAAGTATGTGTATTCGCGGGTACACATACGACTACAAGTTTGACCATTGGAATCAAACACATTTATTTTGTAATTAAATAATAACATATTCTTTTGTATTTGTCAAATAAATTTCTAGTATTCATTGCATAAACTTTTTGTGGGAAACACCACTATTGATATTTTATCCATACATTATTTTTCTTAATATTTTCCTTATATTGCTATGCATTCCTGTTTTATCAATTTCAAATGTATATGTTTTTGTTTCTTCAACGCCTTCTTTTATATTTCTTGCTATTATTTTATCATATTTTTTTAGTTTTCTATTAATTTTTTTCTTTTTTATTAATTCTTCATATATTTTCCCTCCATTACTTACAAATACCCTTAATCTGCTCATTTTATCTATTCCATCATCACTCCATGTTCTTGGTCTTGAACTCATTCTATATGCATATACATGGCTTATATGTCCTTCTGCACTGCATCCTTTTAAATATTTTTCATCTGTTTCATATATTTCTATGCCTTTCCATTGATTCTTTATATATTTATAACTATCTTTTACTTTTTCTTTTCTTTTTTCATCTTCTGTTTTTTCTATTATTTCTTTAAATATATTTTCTACACTTACTGGATCATATATATTTATGTTATACCATAACTTACTTTTATATTGTGGGAAATCTACTGTCGCCTGATTTATATACTTTAATAAATGAAATCTATCTAATACAAACTCTGATTTTTCTATCCAATTTAATCCTTCTTTTATCCATCCTGCTCCATCTCCACCTATATACACTTTTTCTATTTCTTTCATATCATACTTTTTATCTATATATTCTGCTACTTCTAACCATAAATCTTCACTGTTCTTTCCTAAACTACCTATATAATGCACATTCTTTAATATATTTCTTTTTCCTTTTTGATAATTTCCTTCATGCACATATATTAATTTTGGCATTCCTATTTTATTTCCTCTTTCTGATACATGGTCTTCATCTACTTCTATGTATATTCTTTTGTTCGTTTATTTCTATAATATCTTCTTGTATATTCTATATTTCCATAATCGGTTATTAACGTTCTTTTTCTTAAATCTTTTGTTTCATATTCTATTTTTCTTCTTGTGTCTTTAAAAATGCTTGTATCAATACTCTCTAAAATTCCCACAAGTGTTTTTCTTCCTGCTTCATCAAATACATCTCTTAATTTTCTACTAAACATGCTTATTTCACTATTTTTTAAGCTTTCCTCTAAACTTTTTTCTAAAAATTCTTTATTTTCTATTATTGTTTGTATTATAATATTAATCATAAAGAAGCACCTCCTTGATATGGCTTTGTTTTCTTAACAAAAACATCATATCAATTGGTGCTTCTTTTGTCTAATTTTTTATTTTATTTTTCCCACATATTATTTATGCTAATTCTAGTATTTTCCAATATTTTCTATATAATTGATATATCAAATTTTGAATTCAAATCATTTCTCAAGCACTTTTCACTTGGTGTCTACTTTGGAATCTATCTTCTGATATATCATGTGTAACTATTAATGATGTAATGTTTTCCTTTTTTAAAATTAAATATATGTCATTAGTCACCATAATTCTTGTCTGGTAATCCAAAGCAGAAAAAGCTTCATCCAGTAATAAAATTTTAGGTTTAACAGCCAATGTTCTAATTAACGCAACTCTTTGTCTCATTCCTCCTGACAATTCAGATGGGTATTTATTTTTAAATTCACTTAAATTATATTTTTCTAATAACTCTTCAGCATATCTGATATTTTCTTTATTTTTTATTCCTTTTACTTCTAATCCGAATAAAGTATTATCTAAAATATTTCTCCATTCTAACAAGCAATCTTTTTGCAACATATATCCAATTTTTTCAGAAATACCATCAACCTTTTCATTTTCTATAAATATTTCGCCTTCTGTTTTATCTTCTAAACCTGCAATTATTGAAAGTAACGTAGATTTTCCACATCCACTTGGTCCAATAATACTAACAAATTCCCCCTTTTTCACTCTAAAATTAACGTTTTTTAATGCTTGAATTTCGCTTTCTTTATTTTGATATTTTTTTCCAATATTTTTAACTTCCAAAATTCCATTCATAAATACTTATCATTCCTTTCTTCAATTTTGTTTCACTATGACTACGAAAGGCATAATTTTCAAACTTAACCTACTTTTTGCCCTAGTATATTTTATGTTAGAAATTTTTTGAAGTTACATAATATTTAAAACTTTATCCTCTTATCTGACTATAATTAATTCTTTTATCATTTTCATCTTCAATATTAATTTTTAATACTAATTCTAAAATCTCGTAAATTAGCTTTTGTTGTTGAGGTGTACATTTATCTAATAAAACACTAAAGTCTTCTCTTAAATAATACTTTGAATTTTTATTACTTCCAGTTAATAAATACCCAGGTGATACACTTAATACTTCTGCAATTTGAGTTAATCTTTTTAAATTAATATGTGTTGAACCTCTTTCAACCCTACTTAAAAAAGCAACAGATATATCTATTCTATCTGCTAATCGCTCTTGTGTCATGCCCTTTTCCAATCTTAAGTTCTTTATTCTTCTACCTATTACACTATAATCTGGTGACATCATATCTATCCTCTCCTCTTCTCAAATGTAAATATATCACTTATAAGGTAACATGTCAACGTTTTTATTAATTTATTTGTAAATATTAATTTTAAAAAATTCATTGGCTACTTTTGACTGTTTATTCTTTAATTCCTCTACACTAAAATCATTTGCACTAATAACGTTATACGCTAAATTTACCCTATTTTTAAAATAATTTGTATATCGTATTTTATTATTATTTTGAGTACTTCTTAATTTCCATTCCTCTTTACCTGTATATATTACAATTGGCATTATGATAGGATTTATTTTAGTACTTTCAGATTTCTTTGCTGTTTTCATAATTTTTAAACAATATTCTAGTATTTTAAATGAGATGTTAATATCTATATTTTCTACTTGTTTAATAAATAGATAAATATTTTTATTATCTACTTTATACAAAACATTATTTGCTTCACATTTATCGATGTCTATTTTAATATTGTTACAAATTGTTACACCATCTATAAAATCTATATCTAAAAAGTCTTTTATAAACTTTATCATTTCTTGATTATCTCTTAAAAACTGAATTATATTACCTTTTTGTATATCTTTTTTATCTTTATTAATTGCTATGTATCTTGCTCTTTTTTCTTCTACTTTTAATAATCCATCTATTTTTCTATCTTCAGTCAAATCAACATAATCATTATATGAAAAATAGAGCATTTAACCTCCTTTCACATCTTTATTTTATATTTTTGAATTTTATTGCACGAAAATATTTGCAACTATAGAATAAAAATTATTGAAATATATTAAAATTTTTTTGAATAATAATATTATTATCGATGTTTTTATATTAACATAAAAAGGTAACAATTACAACATTTTTTGTAATTATTACCTTTATTATAATACTTTTTTGTAAATTAATGTCTATGCAAGTCGAAAAAGAATTTATTTTGTATCAAAATATGAACTAATCTCTTCTAAGCTCTCAAATCCATTTTGTCTAAAAATATCATACACAACTATTGCTACAGAATTAGATAGATTAAGAGATCTTAATGTAGATCTCATTGGTATTCTTATTGTCTTATTTATATACTTTTGTAAAATATCCTCTGGTAACCCTTTTGTTTCCTTACCAAATAAAATAAAAATTTCTTCCATACCTCTATATTCAGGCTCAGAATATACATGTTTTCCCTTTGTAGTAACAAAAAACATATTATTTTCATTTGGATTATATTTTTCTAAAAACTTTTCAAAAGAAGAATGCTCTTCTATATCTAATTTATCCCAGTAATCCAATCCTGCCCTCTTCACAGCTTTTTCATTTATACTAAATCCTAATGGATGCACCAAATGCAATTTAGCTCCTGTGGCGGCACATGTCCTTGCTATATTCCCTGTATTTTGTGGTATCTCTGGTTCAACTAAAACTACATTTAACTTCACAATTTATACTTCCTTTCATTTTTATTTAATGAAATTGATAATATATTAACTCTCATAAAAATCTATTTAATAAATAACCTTTGCCTTACATATTCATATAAAATAACACCAGTAGCAACAGAAGCATTTAAACTTTCAGTTTTTCCCATAATAGGAATTTTAACCTTTATATCTGAAATTTTTTGAATACTTTGTTCTACTCCATTAGCTTCATTACCAATAACAATAACTTTTTTATTAAACTTCAAATCATATACACTATTATCTGTTTGTAAAGATGTAACAACTAAATCAAATTTATGCTTTTTCATTTCTTTTAATGTCTTTTCTAAATTTTCACATTCTATAATTCTAACTCTAAAAATAGCCCCCATTGTAGAACGAACAACTTTTGGATTATAGCAATCTGCTGTTCCCTTTGAAACTAACACCTGATTTAAACCAACACTATCTATAGTTCTTAAAATAGTACCTAAATTTCCTGGATCTTGAATATCATCTAATGCAACAATAATATCTTGAGAATAATCTATTTGAGTTTGATTATTATTTATTCCAACTATTGCTAGCATTCCTTGAGGTGCATTTACATCAGTAATACTACTAAAAATCTTTTCAGTAACATAAACACACTCATATTTTGCTATTTCATACATCAAATCTTTTGGAATATTTGCCACATTTTGGCAATTATCGCAAATCACAATGTGCTTTATATCTGCCTTTTCTTCAATAGCTTCTTTTATTAATTTAATTCCTTCAATAATAAATTCCTTATTTAATTCCCTATACTTCTTATCCTTTAATTTCTTTATATGTTTTATAAATTCATTATCTTTACTTGAAATTACTTGCATATTGCTTCTCCCTTTTATATTTTTATCTATTTTTTTATTTGATAAAATTGTTGATATATAAACATTTATATATCAACAATTTTAATCTATATTACTAAATTAATTAAAAATTCTTTCACATCATTCAATATCTGTCTTTCATTAGTAGTTCCAATTTCTAGAGTAATCATAGGTTTAATACCTGGAGAGAATTTTACTCTATTTTTATATTTATCAATCAATTTAGAAATATCAATATCAAACTTGCTTTGTTCAAAAGTAAATACTACAGAAGTTCTTTTACTTGATATTTTACTTATACAAAATTGTTTTGATAAATACTTAATTCTTGCTATATCTAATAAATTCTCTAATTCAGATGGCATATTACCAAATCTATCTATTATTTCATCAACAACATTTTGTATATCTTCTTCTTTTCTACATAATGCTATATTTTGATATACTTCTATTTTTTGTGACGAATCTAAAATGTATTCATCAGGTATGTAACTTGTAACATTTAAATCTATTTGAATATCTATATCTGGCTGTACTTCTACACCTTGCATTTCTTTTACTACTTCATCTAACAAATTACAATATGTGTCATATCCAACTTGTTCTAAATGTCCTGATTGAATTTCTCCAAGTAGACTACCTGCTCCTCTTATTTCTAAGTCTCTCATTGCTATTTTAAACCCTGATCCAAATTCTGTAAATTCTTTTATTGCTTTTAATCTTTTGTCTGCAACTTCTGATAACATTTTGTCTTTTCTATATGTTATAAATGCATATGCTTGTCTATCTGATCTTCCTACTCTTCCTCGTATTTGATATAATGCTGCTAGTCCCATTCTATCTGCATTTTCTACTATTATTGTATTTGCATTTGCTATGTCAATTCCCGATTCTAATATTGTTGTACATACTAATACATTTGCTTTTTTCTCAATAAAATCTTTCATTATTTCTTCTATTTGGGTCCCTGCCATTTGTCCATGTGCATATAATACTTCTGATTCTGGTACTAATCTTGATATTTCATCTGCTTTTTTTTGTATATTCTCTACATTGTTAAATATATAAAATACTTGCCCATCTCTTTCTAATTCTTTTGTTATTGCTTCTTTTATTACTTCTTCATCGTATTCTAATACATAAGTTTGTACTGGTTTTCTATTTTGTGGTGGGTCATAAATTACTGACATGTCTCTTATTCCTACAATTGACATGTGCATTGTTCTTGGTATTGGTGTTGCTGTCATTGTTAATACATCTATATTTGATTTATATTGTTTTATTTTTTCTTTTGCTTTTACTCCAAATCTGTGTTCTTCATCAATTATTAATAATCCTATATCTTTGAATTCTAAATCTTTACTTAAAATTCTATGTGTTCCAATTACAATATCGACTTCTCCAAGTTTTAGCTTTTTTATTACTTCTTTTTGATATTTTTGACTTTTAAATCTGTTTAATATTTCAACTTTTATTGGGAAATCTTTCATTCTATCTCTAAATTCTTCATATTGTTGTTGTGCTAAAACTGTTGTTGGCACTAAATATGCTACTTGTTTATGATCCATTACTGCTTTGAATGCTGCTCTTATTGCTACTTCTGTTTTTCCATATCCAACATCTCCACATAGTAGTCTATCCATTGGTCTTTGATTTTCCATATCTTTTTTTACTTCTTCTATACACCTTAATTGGTCATCTGTTTCTTGATATGGAAATCGTTCTTCAAATTGTTGTTGCCATGGTGTATCTTTGCTAAATGCATATCCTTTTGATTTATCTCTTTTTGCATATAGTTCTATTAATTCTCTTGCAACAGCTCTTAAATTATTTTTTACTTTTTCCTTTGTTTTTAACCAATCTTTACTTCCTAAGCTATTTACAGGTGGATTAATACTATCTCCTCCTGTGTATTTTCTTATTGTATCTAATTGATTTGTTGGTACATATAATATTGCATCATTTTTATATTTTAATTTTATATAATCTTTGGTTGTACCATCAGCTGTAATCGTATTTATTCCCACAAATATTCCTATACCATAGTTTTTATGAACTACATAATCACCTATTTTTAAATCTGCAAATACTACTTTTTCTCCTTCTTTATATGCCTGATTTGCAAATGTTTTCTTTCTTTTTCCTCCATCTATTAATTCATCTGCTGTTATTACCACCTGATTTGCTTCAAAATTTTCATATCCTTCTGATATTTTTCCTATTGAAATTGTTACTATATTTTCTGTGGATTTTACTATTATTGTTTTATCTAATTTTTCTTCAATTTTACATATAATATCTTGTTTTTCAAATAATTCTTTTAGTTTCTTAGCTTTTTCTTTTGTTTGTACAATTACATATATACTCTTTTTCTCTTTATTCCATTTTTTTATATCATCAAATAAATTTTCAATTTCACTTTTATAATAGTTAATTTCTCTATATTCAAAATTATATCTTTCTGCTTGTTTTTTTGTAATTATATCTTGTTTTTCCAAATACATTAATTGATTTTTGTTTTCTAAATATTCTATATCTAACATTGATATATTTTTTAATGCTTCTGGTACTATTTTTTCTTTTTCTATAAGATTTTTTATTAAATTATTTGTGTCTTGTATTATGTTTTTTTCTCTTTGTTCTATTTTTCCTATTTCATCTATTAGTATTAAATAATTGTCAGATAAATATTCAATTAATGTTTGACTTTTTAAATAAAATTCATTAAAATATTTGTCTATTTTACTTAAATAGTTTCCTGCTTTTATTTGTTCTATATCTTCTTGCAATATCTCTTCTTGTTTTCCTTCTGCTATATTATTCAAAATTCTTCCACATATTTTTTCTATTGAATCTTCTAATATGTATTCATGTGCTGGATATATTTTTACTTTTTCTATATTGCTTATTGATCTTTGACTACTTATACTGAAATTCCTTATTGAATCAACTTCATCTCCCCATAATTCTATTCTTACTCCTGTTGCTTCATTTATTGATATATCTATTATTCCGCCTCTTATACTAAATTGTCCTCTTCCTTCTATTAAATCACTTCTTGAATATCCTAAATTTACTAATTTTCTCTTAATTTCTTCTAGATTACATATGTCTCCTATTTTGAATTCTAGTATATTTTTAAATAATATGTCTTTTGATGGTAACTTCTGCATTAGTGCTTCTATTGTTGTTACTATAATTAAGTTTTTGTTTTCTTTTATTTTATTTAATGTTTCTATTCTTTCATATGGTAATTCTTTACTTTCTGCTACATAGTCATATGTCACTATTTCTTTTTTTGGGAAAAATACTACTTTGTCTTTTTCAAATGTTTGTATGTTTTCTATTATTTTTTTCGCTTGTATCTCATTATATGTTATTAGTATTATTGGCTTTTTATTGTATTCATGTATTCCTGTTAATATTTGTGTCATTCCAACGCTAGTTAAGCCCGATATTGATATCGGACTTTTTTGCGTTTCTATTTGTTTACTTAAATTTATAAATTTTGATGATTTCCCTAGCTCTCCTATTATTGTATTCACTTTTTTATCATTCCTTTTTTATTATACTATTTAGAAAAGCCTTGAATATTTTGGGCTTTTCCTTTTTGTTTTTCTTCTGTACTAATAACTTCTGTTTTTAAACTTCTACAAATTAAATATAAATTATGATGTTTTTCTGAATAATTATATTTTTTTAAATACTCGTCACATATTTTATTTGCAGTATCAAACTCTTTTCTATTAATTAAATTATGTATAACTGTACTCAATGAAAAATTAAAATCATTATTCGTCATTTTTAATAAATTTTCAATAGCTACTTGTGGATTTTTTATAGGGTACTGTTCAGCTTGCTTTTCTAATATTATTGTTTTTATCTGATTTAATATTTGTATTACTTCTTGTTCTTTTGTTAAAGCAAATTTAGTTTTTGGCTTTTCTTCCACTCTATTATTTGCTTCTTGCTCAATAATTTTAAGTGCATTTGCAACATTAAAATTTTTATTTGAAATATTTAATATTACTTTTTCAATTTCCTTTGGTACAAATGATCTATAGTTATTTATATATTCATTTTGTTTTAATTTTGTAATATTATTATATAACATTGTTTTTGCTCTTCCTATACTTAGTGGATTATTTATTGCCATTTGCAATGGTATCTCTTTTGATAGTCTCTGTAATTCTTCTAAATTATTAGTATTTTCAGCCATTTTTATAATAGCATCTGCATATTTATTTGCAATTATTGTTTGTTCATTTTTTAATTTCATTCTTTCAGTACTCGATGAAATTGTTTTATCGTTTAATTTGTGTCCTATTTCGTTAAAATGCTTTAGTAATTCATTTGGATCTATATCTTCATTAGTTATTTTTGTAGTTTCTTCTTTTTTATTACTATTTATATTTATATTTTTATTTTTATCTCTTTTTTCACTATGTTCTTTTATACTACCTTTATTTTCAGCCTCTTCTTTTTTTATAATATCTGCTTTATTTAACTGTGTTTTTTCTCTATTTATTTTTTCAATAGAATTTTTAACATATAAGCAAATTTCTTCTGAAGTATATCCTTTATTCAATAACTTTCTTACTATCACTTCTACTTTTGCCTCTTTTTCTAATTGTTCTTGACATTCTTTTATTTTTTCCATAGGCACTCCAAAAAAAGTAGAAATTTCGTTTGGATTTAAATCACCTTTTTTCAGCATTCTTTTTAAAAGCTCTTCTATTTTAACTTTATTTTCCATATAATAATTACTCCATTTCTTTATTTTTCATATTTGTTATTTTCTTATGTACTTATTTTAAAATTAAAATAGAATTTTATTAGTCTATTTTATTATGTTTCTTTTGTTAAATTGAATTTTCGATTAACATTATAGCATATTTTATTCTCCTATTCAATAAAGTATTTAAATTTCTATTGCATTTTTATGTAAAGTATGTTAAAATAGAAATATATTAACTATAGTTTTTTTGCCACCAATTCAATTATTGGTGAGGAAAGGGTAAAAATTATGATTGACATTGCAAAATATTTTAAAAACTCAGAAACACCTCGCAATTATTGTGATGATTGCCAAGGTCATTACTGGAATCCAGATGATGCCATACGGCAAGGAAATGTCCAAGTAATATATGGCATAACCCCCAATCATTGTGTGTCATCTTCGGATGGGCGTGACCTATGCCCTTACCGACAAAATACGGAGAGCTAATAGCTCTCCCTTTTTATATTTTCAGTACTAATTTATCAAACTTAGAATTAATATAACTTTGAAGCTTATCCATAAAAACCTGTGGTTCAATCTCCTTTTTAGCCACCATATCTAACCCCTTCTCCCAACTAGCAGTAAGTTTAGGATTAAGCATATCAGGCATAGAGCCATAAACAATATCATAAATAAGTTCTCCCTTATTAGAAGGAGTAATAATCTGAGTCTTTTTATTAATATCAATATACTTTATTTTTTCAAGTTTCTCAATAATACCGCCTCTAGTAGCACTCGTGCCAATTCCAGCCCCCTTAATTTGTTCTCGAAGTTCTTCATCTTCAATCAGCTTTCCTGCATTTTCCATGGCAAGAATAATAGAACCAGAATTATACCTTGAAGGAGGTGATGTTTCAGCCTCTTTTGTTTCAAAATTTCTTACAATCAATTTTTGATTTTTCTTCAAACTTTTTAATATTTCTAAGCTATTTTCATCTGACTTATCCACATTTTGTTGTTCTTCTGTGGATTTTAACTCATTATTTTTTTCATTTAATAATTTATTATCAGTTTGATTTTTTTCTTGTTTCTGTTCATTTGATTTTGCAATTTCTAGGTAACCTTGTTTTATACATACTTTTCCGCTCGCAAAAAAAGTTTCATTTTCAACATTTACTGTAACCTGAACTTTATTAAATTCAGCTGGTGGATAAAAAATTGCTAAAAATCTTTTTACAATAAGTTTATATATTTTCTTTTGTAAATCTGGCAATTTTTCATAATTTTCATAACCTTGTCCTGTTGGAATAATTGCATAGTGATCTGTAATTTTGCTATCATTAACATATTTAGTTTTTGCTAAATTATTAGTTTGATATTTTTCATCTACCATCTTTTTTATATACCCTTGAACTTCTTCATCTTTATAACCTTTAGCAATACCATTTAAATTTTTAGAAACTTCTTTTGCAACTGCAGTTGATAATACTCTTGCATCAGTTCTTGGATATGTCACTAATTTTTTTTCATATAAATTCTGAATAATTTCTAATGTTTCATCTGGCTTGATTTTAAATCTTTTTGTACATTCGTTTTGAATTTCTGCTAAATTAAACAGTAAAGGTGCATTCTCTTTTTGTTTAGACTTTTTTAATTCTGTTACTATTGCTTCTTTTCCTTGAAGTGAAATAATAAAATCTCTTGCATCCTTTTCAGATTTAAAACCTGTCTCATTATATAATAAAGGAGATTCAAAAACCTTTGATTTTTCATTCACTTTCCATTCTGCTTTAAATGATTGATTTTCATCTCCGAATTCTCCAATAATTTTATAATATTTTGTTTTAACAAAATTTCTAATTTCTCTTTCTCTTGATACTATCATACCAAGAACACAAGTCATAACCCTTCCCACAGAAATTGATGCCTTTTCTTCATTTATTTTACTTGCTAAACTTCTTCCATGTGTTATTGATAGCAATCTTGAAAAATTTATTCCTATTAAATAATCCTCTTTAGCCCTCAAATAAGCACTATCTGACAAACTATCATATTCTGATTGATCTTTAGCTTCTTTTATACCTCTTAAAATCTCTTCTTCTGTTTGAGAATCAATCCAAACTCTTTTTACTTTTGCATTTGGATTAGGCTTTGCCATCATCATTACTAATCTTTGTATATATTCTCCCTCTCTTCCAGAGTCCCCTGCATTATATATCTCTTCTATATCTTGTCTTTGCATTAGACTTTGTACAACATTAAATTGATTTTGAACATTTGGTATTATTTCATATTTCCATTCTTTTGGAATAAATGGAAGAGTATCTAATCTCCAAAATTTCAACTTTTCGTCATATTTATCTGGATAACTCATTGTCACTAAATGTCCTACACACCACGTTATAATCCATTTTTCTGATTCTAAGTATCCATTTTTTCTATTTGTATTAATTTTTAAAGCTTTAGCAAATTCCATGGCTACTGATGGTTTTTCTGTTATTAATAATTTTTTGCTCATTTTATCATCCTTTTTTATAATTGTTGATTAAATATCACAATTCATAATCTATAATCATTGCTTAAAAAAAGTTTAAGATATAATATTTAACATTGAGTTCAATAGTGGGATGTTATTCACCTTAATCCGTTATAATGTGTGTTAAAAATAAAAATATTCAGTATTTAGTATCTTAAACGCCTTATAGAACAAAAGAGGCATAATCAAAATTCCTTGACCTTTTTAGATTAATTTTCATGTCTCGTATTTGTTCTTGTGCCAAATTTCTGTAACAAATTTGTGTACATTTAATTGATATTATAGAAAAATCTTTGATTTTTTATAATGAAACGGAAATTTTAAATATTATATTTTAAACCTTTATATAGTATTTTTAAGAACATTAATTATAATGATTAAATAGATATTCTCTTGCAGTTTCATATATTTTATTATATCTTTTCATTGTCTCTTCATCATTAAATATAAATCTATTATATAATTTTTCAAGATAATTATTTTCTCTTATTATTTTTAAACTCTGACCAAAATAAAAGTCATATACATATGCAAAATGACTAACAAGAATATCTGCACTTGTTTCCCTTTTCTTATAATTAATATATTTATCATTCATAAACTCATTATAAATTTCATCAGTAATTTTATCATTTGATAAATCTTCTTTTTCCCATATAGCTTTTTTATCTCCTACAGTTAAAATGTAAAAAATGTCAGTTTTGTCAGCATCTCTTATTATTTTTGCATGTAAATTTTGCTTTTCTGTTAAACCTTCATGTATTTTTGCACTATTATGATTTAAAATTGATAATTTTATTATTTCATCATATTTTTCTTCTTCTATAAATTTTCTAATAAGGCCATCTTCAAATAAAACCTTAACACCATATTCTCCATGATTTATACTATCTTTATCTACAAATGTATGAAATAATCTAATTTGTTCAAACCTTCCTATATCATGTAATAATCCTATTAATTCAGCAAGTTCTACATCTTCTTTGCTTAAATTTAAGCTTTCAGCTAACTTCTTTGCAATTTGTGCTACTCTTTCTATGTGTGATATTTTTATTTTTACTTTTTCATCATTTGGATTATAATCCTTAACATATTCTTTAAATGCTTTTTTTGCTTTTAATATATCTATTGACATCTTATTTACCTTCTTTACTTTTATTATTTTATTCATTTTAACACACTTCTTTTTATTTTTGAAGTAATATTTCGTTTTTTATTCCTATAAATTTAATTATAGAAAAAAGATATATATTTCAAAGTGAGTTCGACAGTGAATTGTTATTTACTTTTAAATTTTGCAAAAGACTTGAAAAAGAAGCATTTTTAATATATAATAATCAATAATTTAGTTGACGAGAGAAGGGAGAAGAAAAATTATGACATATAACTTTAATGAAATAGAAAAAAAATGGCAAAAATACTGGGAAGAAAACAAGACATATTATACAGACGTATGGGACTTTACAAAACCAAAATACTATGCATTAGACATGTTTCCATACCCATCAGGGCAAGGGCTACATGTAGGGCATCCAGAAGGATACACAGCAACAGATATAGTATCAAGAATGAAAAGAATGCAAGGATATAATGTATTACATCCAATGGGATGGGACGCATTTGGATTACCAGCAGAGCAATACGCCATAAAAACAGGAAACCATCCAGCAGGATTTACAAAAAAGAATATAGAAACATTTAAAAGGCAATTAAAAATGCTTGGACTTTCTTTTGACTGGGACAAAGAAATATCAACATGTGATCCTAATTACTATAAATGGACACAATGGATATTTAGTAAATTATATGAAGACGGATTAGCTAGACTTGTTGAAATGCCTGTTAATTGGTGTGAAGAATTAGGATGTGTATTATCAAATGATGAAGTCATAAATGGAAAAAGTGAAAGAGGAGGATTCCCAGTTGTCCGTAAAAACATGAAACAATGGGTTTTAGACATTCCGAAATATGCTGAAAAACTATTAGAAGGATTAAATGAAATTGATTGGCCTGAATCAACCAAAGAAATTGAGAGAAATTGGATTGGAAAATCAGTTGGAGCAGAAGTCAAATTCAAAATTGCTAACAGTAACGACATAGAATTCACTGTATTCACAACAAGACCTGATACTTTATTTGGAGCAACATATTGTGTACTATCTCCTGAACATGAATTAGTATCTAAAATTACAACATCTGAACAAAAGCAATTAGTTGAAGAATATATTAAACAAGCAGCATCTAAATCTGACTTAGAAAGAACTGAATTAAATAAAGATAAAACAGGTGTATTTACAGGATGCTATGCGATAAATCCTGTAAACAACAAAAAAATTCCTATTTGGATTTCTGACTATGTTCTTGTAACATATGGTACAGGTGCTATCATGGCAGTTCCTGCACATGATCAAAGGGATTATGAATTTGCCACAAAATTTGGAATTAATATTATTCCTGTATTAGAAGGCGGAGATATTTCAAAAGAAGCCTTTGTTGGCGATGGACTACATATAAACTCTGAATTTTTAAATGGATTAAATAAAGAAGATGCTATAAATAAAATAATTATATGGTTAGAAGAAAAACATATCGGTAATAAAAAAGTAAATTATAAATTAAGGGAATGGATTTTTGCAAGACAACGTTATTGGGGTGAGCCTATTCCAATAGTATTTGATGAAAATGGTAATTCATATGTTTTGCCTGACTCTGAATTACCATTAATATTGCCTGAACTTGAAGATTATAGTCCATCAAAATCAGGAGATTCTCCATTAGATAAAGCCACAGATTGGGTTAATACTACACTTAAAGACAAATCAGTAAAGAGAGAAACTAGTACAATGCCAGGAAGTGCTGGTTCAAGTTGGTATTTCTTAAGATATATAGATCCTAATAATAACGATGAATTCGCAAATCAAGAATTGCTAAAACATTGGATGCCTGTTGATTTATATATGGGTGGACCTGAACATGCAGTTGGGCATTTATTATATGCAAGATTTTGGAATGAGTATCTATTTGATAAAGGATTATCACCTGTAAAAGAACCATTTGCAAAACTTCGTCATCAAGGTATGATTTTAGGACCAAACGGAGAAAAAATGAGTAAATCAAAAGGAAATGTTATTAATCCTGATGATATGGTTAAAGAATATGGGGCAGATAGTTTAAGAGTTTATGAAATGTTTATGGGTCCAATAGATGCTGCAAAACCTTGGGATCCTAATGGAATTGATGGTTCTAAAAAATTCCTAGATAAAGTTTGGAGATTATTTACAGAATCTAATAAAATTCAAAATAAAGAAAATAAAAATTTAGAAAGAACTTATCATTATACAGTAAAAAAGGTTACAAATGATTATGAAACAATGAATTTTAATACAGCAATTTCTCAAATGATGATTTTTATAAATTCTGTTAATAAGGAAGATGTTTTTCCTAGAGAATATGCTGAAGGATTTTTAAAACTATTAAATCCTGTTGCTCCTCATATAACAGAAGAACTATGGAATATCTCACTTGGACATAATAATACTATAAGCTATGAAAAATGGCCTGAATATGATGAATCAAAAACTATAAACGATGAAATAACTTTACCTATACAAATTAACGGGAAATTAAAAGCAACTATATCAATTTCTTTAGATGAAGATGAAGAGTCTGTTAAAAATAAGGTTCATAATGCTATTGATTCTAAGTTAGATGATAAATCTATTGTTAAAGAAATTTATGTTAAGAATAAAATCTATAATATCGTTGTAAAATAAAATTAATTATATTA
Source organism: uncultured Clostridium sp. (assembly GCA_947646915.1). Lineage (GTDB taxonomy): Bacteria > Bacillota > Clostridia > TANB77 > CAG-508 > CAG-269. The sequence continues at coordinate 68,607 of CANSII010000003.1, forward strand.
TTGTGAAATAAATTTAATTACATTTTTATAAGATAATTTTTATTATATTTTAATTATTTACCCTATTGAATTTAAAAGTTCAATAGGGTTGTTTTTTTGTTTAGAATGCTTGAACTTTTGAATTTAAACAATAAATTTCATTGTCATGTTGATCTAATCTGTCTTTATGAGAGTCTAAAGTATTGTCTACTGAATCAAATTTTTTAATATGTGATGTAACCATTTCTAATAATATTTGAATTTTATTACCATGTTCATACTCAATTTTAGCTACAGTTTTACTTATTTTTCTTACTTCAAGATTAGTTTCTTTTAGTTCTTCTTTTAAATCTTCTTGCCCTTTTTTTAAGTCTTGTAGAATCTTATCTCTATCCTCTTGTCCTATAAACAATTCTTCTTGCCCTTTTTTTAAGTCTTGCAGAATCTTATCTCTATCCTCTTGCCCTTTTTTTAAGTCTAATAATAAATTATCTCTTTCTTCTTGTGTCATTTTTATACCTCCCTTCTTATTTATTCAGTTTAAAAACTGTATATCAATTATATAATATTAACTTAGCAGTGTCAATAATAAAATTTCGACAAAATGTGACTTAATTGCTAAACTACAAGGTAGCAACTTATTTAAATGGAGGCTTCTCTGTAATTAAAATTTAACAAAAGTTTAATATTCTTGTAACATTCAATTAAATTTTTTATTGTATAATAAATTTAATATAAAATGGAGGTTTTTATGAGTATAGAATCTGATTTAAGAAAAGATGGAATTGAAGTATTAAAAAAATTAGATACATTAAAAGTAAACTCAATAGCTAAAAATGTATCAATTAAGCTATGTGAAACATTTCCAAATTATAATCTTAATCAAAATGAATTATTTATAAAATTATCAAGATTAAACATGTACATTGCAAAAATGCCTGAAGGGATGTCTGAAGCAAATTATTTTTATAAAAACTGTTCTATTTATTTTAATGAACATATTGATGATGATGATTTAGAGGAATTTGCAATCCATGAATGTATTCATTATATTCAAGAAATAAAAGATAAAAGAAATTATTTAATAAGAATGGGGCTTTGTGATTATACTGAATTTAAAATATATGGTTTAGGATTGAATGAAGCAGCAGTCCAGCTTATGTCTTCCAAAGTATTAGGAATTCCAAAAGAATATGTAAAATATTTTAATATTTCATTTGAAACAACTAGTCCTTCCTACTATCCATTAGAATGTTGTCTAGTTAATCAACTAGCGTATATTGTAGGAGAAGATATTTTATTTGAAAGCACTATAAATAGTAATAATACTTTTAAAGAAGAATTAATAAAACTCACAAATTATAAAACTTATATGGAAATTCAAAATTCTATTGATAAAATATTATTAATGGAAGAAGAAATAATCCAAATAAACAACAAAATCATACAAATTGATGATAGAACTAAAAAAGTTGACTCTATGACTAAAAAGATAACTTCACTAAAAAAAGCCATAACCTCTACTTTTATCAAAACACAAGATTTAATAATTACTAGTTATTTTGATAAAGCTTTTTATAATATAACCGATTTAGAAAAAGTCGAAAATTACAGAAGAAAATTATATGATTTTAAAAACTATTTAGGCTCTATTGAAGGCTATACATTTTTTAACGATTATTATGTAAATAAGATGATTGACTTAGAAGACAAATATAATTTATTAGAAAATGGTATAAATAACAATAATAATGATAATTTATATCTAGAAAAAAAGAAAAAATCAAAAATTATGATAATTATAAAACATATCAGAAGCATTTTCTCAAAACACCAAATACAACTACTAAATGAACAAAGGGAGCATGATTAAAAAAGAAAAATTGACAATCAATTTTTCTTTTTTTATCTTATTCAACTTTACTCTTTAAGTACTCTTTTATACTATCAGAAGCATCTCTACCTGAACGAGCAGCCCAAGCAACAGTCCCTTTAGCACCGATCAAATCTCCACCTGCAAAAACTTTAGAATTAGAAGTTTGAAAATTATCATTCACATAAACATTTCCCCACTTATTTACAGTTAAGCCTAACTCTAAAACTTCATCAGAAACAGTACTTCCAAGTGCCATTACTACATAATCTGTATCTATTTCATAATTACTACCTTCAACATTTACAGGAACAGCTCTTGACTCACATTCTTTTTGTACTAACTCTGTTTTTATTAATTCCAACTTTTGAACATTTTTATCTCCCTTTATTTCAACAATATTATTTTGAAACAAGAAATTAATACCCTCATCTTTAGCTTCTTCAATTTCCTTCCTCTCTGCTGGCATTTGTTCTTCAGCTCTTCTATATATAATATTTACTGTTTTTGCTCCGTAACCTTTTTATTGTTCTGCTACAATCCATAGCAACATTTCCACCACCAATTACAGAAACTACTTTTCCTTCATAATTTGGATGTAAATTATACTCTAAAAGTTCATTTCCTCCAAATACTCCTTCTAGAACTTCACCTTTAACTCCCATTTTTGCTGGTTTATTTGCACCAATACTTAAAAATATTGCATCATATTCTTTTTCCAATTCTTCTAACTTCAAATTCTGACCTAATTTTTTATTATATTGGACTTGTACTCCTAAATTCAAAATTCTATTTACTGTTTCTTCCACAGTTTGTTTTGATAATCTAAATTCAGGTATTCCATGAATTAATAAACCACCTAAATAATCATATTTTTCAAATATAGTAACATTTATTCCATCTTTTGCTAAAAATGCTGCACAAGTAAGACCTGCAGGTCCTCCTCCAATAATTGCTACTTTTTTATTTTTTAGTTCTATTGTTTCATTTGTATCATTATTAATGTCTTCATTTATTACATCTTTTAATTCATAACCTTTTTCAACTGCCTTTTGAAAAATATATGCTTCAATATCTCCTATACTTACAGGATTTCCTTTTATTCCTCTTACACAGCTTCCTTGACATTGCTTCATATGTGGACATATTTTTCCACACACACCTGACAATACACTTGTTTCTGATACAATTTTATAAGCTTCTTTGTATTTATCTTCTTTTACAGCTTTTATAAACTTTGGTATATTATTTCCAAGTGGACAGCCTTTTAATGAGCATGGTTTAATTTTACAATTTAAACAATAATCTACTTTTTCTTTAATATTTATATTTTCCATACTTACCCCTTACTTATTTCTTATTACTAGCAAATAGTTTTATTTTAATGCTAATATTTATCCATTATCTTGTAACTATTTAATTTGAAAACTCATTAACTACTAACTTTAAATCATTTATAAAATCAACTTTTTTTGTCTCATCTCTCAATAATGCAGCAGGATGCCAAGTAGGCAAATATTTAATACCTTTTCTCTCAACCCACTTTCCCCTTGAAGCAGTAATTCCATACTCTTTACCTAAGATATTCTTTAAAGCAACACTACCCAATAATACAATTATTCTAGGTTTTACAAGTAACACCTGATTTCTCAAATAGTTTAAACAAGCCAAAGCCTCATCTTCTTCTGGATTTCTATTGCTAGGCGGTCTACACTTAACAACATTTGCAATATAAACATCTTCCCTATTTATTCCAACAACTCCAAATGCCATATTCATTAATTTGCCTGCTCTTCCTACAAAAGGTTCTCCTTGAGTATCTTCATCAGCTCCTGGTCCTTCTCCTATAAACATTATATCAGCATCTTTATTACCAGTTCCAAATACAATATTTTTCCTTGTTTTACACAATTTACATTTATCACAATTTATTATTGACTTTTCTAATTCTTCCCAAGTTTCAAACATATATCTCTCCTTTTATTCATTGTCTATCTAAGACGTTTTCTTATGTTTCTTTGTCCATAAAAAAATGTCCCTCTTTGACATAGAATACTATTGTACACATTCTTCTATTAATTTTATTTTTACAATTTTTGATGTATCTATTTTAGCTTTTGTACCAATTGGAATTACAACCTTTGTTTCTATATGTCCAAAATTATTTGACTTAATAACTGGAAAACTATAATCATTTCCTAAAATATCTAATACAATTTTTTCTAAACAAATTCCACTTTCATGTTCATAATTTCCAATCCATAAACCTTTTATTTGTTCAAATACTCCATTTTGCTTCATATAATATAAAAAGTTACTAGCTAATGCTGGATCCGTTTCAAAACCTAATTCTTCTAAAAATAAAATTTTATCTTCAAATGATATTGAATATTTTCCTTCTACTAATCCTCTTGTTAAGCTTAAATTTCCACCTATTAAGTCTCCTTCTGCTATTCCTTCTTTTAGTGTTAAATACTCTTCATTCCTTTGTCCTATTTCTAAAGTTCCATTAACAAACCTCTTTATAGCTTCCTTATAACTATAATCAGTTTCATCTGTTGCTATTGTTTTAAAATTTGTTCCACTAAATGTTACTAATCCTGTTTTTTCTGTAATTATATTTGTTAATGATGTTATATCACTATATCCACAAATTATCTTAGGGTTTTTTTTAATAATTTCATAATCAATGTATTCAAATGTAGAATTACTATTTGAGCCTCCTTTTGCACACCATATCATTTTAACTTCTTTATCTGCAAACATATTATTTATATCTTCTGCTTTTTCTTTTGCAGTACTACTATATTCATTTGCATTTGAAAATAAGTTTTTTGAATATTTTACTTTAAATCCATCTTTTTCAATAACTTCTCTTGCTTGTTCTAGTTCTTCTATATTTCTTCCTATTATGGGTCCTGATGGTGCTATTACACCTACTGTATCTCCTATTTTTAATCTATTTGGAATTAACTTTCTCATCTTCCCTCCCTGTAAGTGTAATTATTGCAGTAGCTAATCCATATCCTTCTTTCTCTACTCTGTATGAATGTATTAAATCTGAGTTACATACACTACATATTCCACTATCTATTATATTTTCTAATTTCAATCCTGTTTGTTCTAATATAATTTTGTTAATTAAAACTGTATCTATATTCCATTTTTTTTGTATCTTTTGTTTTACTACAATTTTATTAAATCTTTCTATATCTTGAAATTCTATTTCAAACATTTCTTTTACATCACTATCTACTTCAAAATGGCATTTTCTAATGCTTGGACATATACAGCATATTATATCTTTTGGATTACATTTAAACTCTTTTTTCATTTTTTCTACTGTTTTGACTGATATCCTTTTAAGAGTCCCTCTCCATCCTGAATGTATATTTGCAATTGTTTTAGTCACAGGATCAAAAAACATCATTAATATACAATCTGCATTTGTCGTTGATAAAAGTACATTTGGTCTATTTGTTATTAATCCATCTGTGTTTTTATAGCTCTCTAAATTTATATCTAAAAATCTTTTATTTATTTTCTTATTTATTGTTTGAATATTATCTGTATGTTCTTGATTTGTTTTTACAACATTTGTGTAATCTTCTCCTATAGAATTACAAATATTCTTATAACTTTGTATTACTTCATTTAATTCATTTTTTAGCAATTTCTCTTTATCCATTTTGGCTGTTCTAAAATTTAAATTTAATCCTAATGAATATGCATGTGTAATTATTTTATTATATTCTAATAATTTTCTAAATTGTAAATATTGTATTCCACCTTTAGTTATATGTATAACATTCTCATTACTTAGATTTTTCAATATATTCCCCCTAAATATCTACTTTCTCAGTATTTTTTAGTTCATCGTATTTTCTTTCCTCTTTTGAATATTCTTCAGGTTTTAATCCAACTCTTGATTTCATATATTTCATTGTTAATATAATTAGTATTATAAAAATACTACCTAATATAATCATGCTATATGCTGTACTCATTCTATCTAATAAAAATGATGCAAATATTCCTACGATTGCAGATGTAATACTTTTTAATAAATTTTTTGCAGTATATATCTTTGTGTCAATTTCTTCATTTGCAAAATTTCTTAAATATTTCTCTGATAAATTATCATATATACTTTTTATTGCATATTTTATTATATATGCTAATATTATACCTATAATTAAGTATTTCATATTTTCAGCAAATACTCCTAAAATTCCTGAAATCAAACAAGAAATTGCTATTAAAAAGCCAATTACACTTAATGATTTGTTTTTTAATTTTTGATGAAATCGTTCTTGCTTTTTACTTGAAAAACTTGCTACTATTCCTAAAACAGCAAATATTATTCCTATACTTCCTGATGTTATATTCAATTCTTCTAAAAGACTTACTTGATATGTATCTAATGTACATAATAATCCTCCAACTATGGAAATAAATAATAATAAGCTTTTTAGTCTTTCTGATTTTAATATAAATTTAAATGAACTTTCTATCTCTTTAAAATTACTTGTTATACTAATATGTTTAAAATTTACTTTCTTTTTCTTTACTGGCTCTATAAAAAATAAAGACATTATTGTTACAATCATTGTTGTTGCTAGTGATAATAATATTGGTATATAAGGATTTATTCCATATAGCCATCCTGCTAATATTGTTGATATTGCATTTATACGATAATAACCTGATGCTCCTTTTTCATTTATCTTAGCAAATATTTTATCTTTACTTTTTGCAATTGGTATTGACTCATTTAATAAACTTGGCTCTGCTGTTCCTTTTATTGCAAATGCTATAGCAGACATTATTTCTGCTGTTAATAGATTAAATAAATTTGTACTAAAAATTACTATTACCATATATAAGCAATTTATTATGTTTGCTACTATTATACTATTTCTTCTTCCAAAGAATTCTACTATAAAAGTTGAAGGTATTTGTGCCATTATTCCAAATAGTGAATAAAATGCGTCTATTAATATAACATCTGCTGGATTTATATGTTTAACTTGGGTTAGGAATAAAAAATTTATTGTATAAAAAAACAAGTAATCCCATGCTAATTTCTTATATGTAGGAAATAATTTCATATTTCTCTTTCTCATTTTTTGCATTTGCTTTTCTTCTTTTTCTACCATATTTTCCTCCATTTTTAAGTCTATCAGTTAATTTGCTATTTAATATTCTATTTCATTTTCCTAATTATATCATCTTTTGACAATTTTTCAATATAATTATAGTTATTATTACATAACCTTGGATTAAAACCACAAATAGCTTTATATGAACAATATTCACAAGGAGTTTTCCCTTTCTTATTATATGGTTTTAGATTTATATTTCCACTTAAGATCTCTTTTGATATTTGTTTTATAGTTTTATAAATATAGTTTTGCAAAATTTCAAATTCTTCTTTATTAACACCATTTGTCTTACTTTCTGAAATATCCCCTGATTTAGTAATAGTTGCTGGTATTAATTTAGATGTTCCTGTTTCTAAATTTTTATCATGCATTTTAATTACTTTTATATCTGCCAAAATTAAACCTTTCATTTTGAAATTTCTTCTTAATTCCTCTTCAATTTGTTCTTCTGATATTTTTTTATCAGCCTTTATCATTTGTTCTAGAAGACTAAAATATAAAACTCCTGCTGGCAATAAATCCTCTTCTTTACATACTGCATCCATATATGTTAAAAGCTGAATTTGAAGTCCTGCATAAACTTCATTTAAATCTATATTTTTTGCTGAAGATTTATAATCAATAATTCTCAAATACTTTCCATCATCTGACATTGTAGTATCTATTCTGTCTATCTTTCCTACTATCTCAACTTTTTTTCCACCATCTAATTGAATTAATATAGGTTCATATTTTCCATTTTTTCCAAACTCTATCTCTGTACCTTCTATTTCAAAATCACTATAAACCAAACCTTCTAGTATGTATTTAAGAGCCTTTGCTACTATTCTTTGTAATCTTTTTACTAGCACGTTATATTTTGAAGATGCTACAAATGTGTATTTTTTACCCATATCTAGTTTTTCTTTTATAATAATATTTACAAGCTCTTGGATTTTATCTTCATCATTTACTAACTCTGCTAAATTAATATTTTCCTCTTTTACTTTTCTAAAAAATTCATCTATAGTCTCATGCATAAATGAACCTGTATCAAAACTTTGTATTTTTAATTCTTCTTTTTCTTTTAATCTAAGACCATATTGTAAGTAATATGAAAATGGACATTGTGAAAATTTTTCTAACTTTGATACACTTGTATTTAGTGTATTTCCATAAAGCTTTCCAATAATTTCTTTATTAATATTTTGGGGTATATTTGTATAATTCATTCCTTGTAAATCCTTTTGTAATCTATCATTCCACTCATTTTGATTTTTGTAATATTGATATATTATATACCAAATATTGTCTATTTCTTTATTTTCTCTTAATATTGATATATTTTCCAATAACTCTTGATATGTCATCATTTTATTTGTAACTTCATAATTCTTATTTATAATATCACTTTCTTCTTTTAAATTTGGAAAAATCTTTTTTACTTTATTGATTATTATTGATGGTCTTAATGATTTTCCCTCTGTTTCTGATGACGAATATGACAAATACAATTTTTTTTCTGCAGTTGTAAAGGCTTTATAAATATTAAAATTTTCTTCATATAAATTTTCTATCGTTCCATTTGCAAGCTCTATACCATCATTTTTTAGCAATTCTCTATCTTTATCTCCGAAAAAATCCCTCTGATTTATTAATACTTGGGAAGCTTCCATCATTTAAACCTATTATAAAAATAATATCAACTTTATGGCTTCTTGATCTATCAACATCTCCGACAATTACTTGATCCTGAGTTGCTGGAATTTTTCCAAGTTCACTATTTTTAAGCCCTGTCTTTAATATTTGTACATATTTATCTATTCCTAACTTCTCATTTCCAAATATTAATACAATTTCATCAAATATATCTAAAATAATTTTGTAACTTGATATATACTCATTTGCCAAATCAACCTGTCCTATATCTTGTAACTCTTTTATTTTGATATTTATTTTTTGCTCTATATTCTGCTTCTGTAAAAACTCATAAATGGCTTTAGTAGTATCCTTCACAATACCAAAACTTTTTTTCAAATCTAATAATGGATCTATTATTTGTTTTCTCAATTTATTCAGATACTCAATTTCTTCTTTATTTTCATCATTTAAACCTAAATTAAAGTCATTTTTCCACTTATTTTGTTTAATTCCCCATTTAGAGCAATAATTTTCTAACTTAAAAATATCATTTTTTTCCAAATCAGAAAATCCTATTTTCAAATAATTAAAAACTGCTTCTTTTGAAAAATTATTACTAAAAATTTCAAATATTGAAAGCAAATATTGAACAATCACATTTAGATTCAAATCTCTCTTTTCATCTATAAAAACAGGGATATTATATTGTGCAAAAATTGCACGAACTAAACTTGAATATGTATCTATATTTTTTGTAATTACTGAAATATCCTTATATCTTAAACTATTATCTTTTACTAATTTAGTAATCTCCTTAGCAACATTTTCAATCTCAGAATACTGATTTTTTGCTAAAAACATTTTTATATTTTCAGCATCTTTACAAAATATTTTTGATCTACTATTATAGATATTTTCCTCTAAATGTTGTAATTCTTCTGTTTTAAAACGTAAATTGTCTTTTAGAAATATAGGTTTCTCCAATTTTAAATCTTCTTTTTTGACTAAATCAAAAACTTTAGATGCAGTTATTTTATTAGAATAAAATATATCTGTATCTGGATTAATACTTGTATCTAAACTATCAGTACAAACTGTTAATGTAACTCGTTTAGCAAGTTTTATAAACTTCTTTAAAATCTCATATTCCTGAAAAGTAAAACCTGCAAATTCATCTATATAAATTAAACTATCCTTTACAAAATCAGAATTATCTAAATTTTCAGATAATAATGTCAATAAATCTATATCCTCTATATATTCACCTTGAAGTTTTTGCTCAAAATTTTGATAAATAATATACATATCATTTAACTTAGTTTTTAAATATATATCATTTATTTCTTCTATCTCTTTTTGAATTTGATCTAACTTTATTCCATGCTTTTTAAATTCAGTAATAGCAGTCATTGCTAGATCAATATTTTCATCTGATTTACTTAAAAATTTCAACTTATTTTTATTTTCATTCAAAATCGAATACAAAAGCATAGCCTTTCCACACTTAGTAAGTATAGTCTTTTTGCTTCCTCCAATCTCTTGAGCAACTCTATGTGCCATTCTGCTTAAAGTTATAACCTCTGCATTAATAACAGCTTTTGTATCAATTGCATCCATTAGTTTCTTTTCAGCAGTAAAAGAGAATTGTTCTGGTGTTACTATATATATTTTCTTTTCTTTTTTTAGTAACTTAGCAATTTCCGAAAAACAAAACTCACTCTTTCCACTGCCTGATTTTCCATAAACTATTCTTAATCCCATTTACTCCTCCATGTGACAAGAGGGACGTCCCTTTTTATCACACCCATTTTTTATAACTTTTCCTATACTGTGACAAAAAGGGACGCCCCTCTTGTCACACTTTTTACATTTCTCTTCTCCAATAAAATAAATACTGCTGTGCTAATCCCTTTAAACTACCAAATTTGTCTTCTGCTATTTTTTCAATTTTTGTTTTACTTACTTTTGTTTCATCATCTTCTTTTATATATAAATCATTCATTACTCTTCTAACCCATACATCTATTGGAAATACATCATATCTTTTTAAATCTGAAAAGAGTAAGATGCAGTCTGCAACTTTTGGTCCTACTCCTGATAGTTTTAATAATTCATTTCTAACTTCTTGTGTTTTTGGATTGTTTTGTAATTTTTCTAAATCAACTTCCTTGTTTAATATCATTTTTGTTGTTTCATATAGCCTAATATCTCTAAATCCTAATCCCATTTTTCTATATTCTTCTACACTTACATCTTTTAATTGTTCTTTTGTTGGAAATGTATAATATTTTTTTCTGTTCCATTCAATTTCATTTCCATATTTTTTTGATAGTCTTTCTATTATTCCTTTTATTCTTGGTATATTGTTATTAGCTGATATTATAAATGATATTATTGTTTCCCATAGATCTTGTTTCAGTATTCTTATTCCTTTCCCATATTCTATACTCTTTTTTAGGTATTCATCTATATTTGATAGTTTTTGTTTTATGTCTTCATAGTTTGCGTTTAAATCAAAATAGTTTTCTACTATAGATTTTATATCTCCTTCACATTTTCCAGTAAATATTATATTTTCTGTTTCTTTTTTTACATTTATAATTGCATTTTTTATTACTCCTGTATAGCTTCCATCTTCTTGCTCATTCCATCTAAAACATTGTCCACATTCAAATATGTCTTTTAATTCAAATGATTCTTGATTTTTTAATATATATTTTTGCTCTTTCATATATTTATTTCTTCCTCTCATAATATAAGTTTCTCAATAATTATATCATAAATTTAAGCAAAATAATATTAATTTGTTTTTAATTTTCAGTTTTTTGTAAAACTATATTATTTAAATCCTAATCCTACTACTTCTCTTGCATTTGCAACAATTATAAAACTATTTGGATCTATACTTTTGGCAACTTGTTTTACTCTTGCAACATCTCCTCTTGATGCAGCACAAATAAGCACTAATTTTTGTTCATTTGTATACATTCCTTTTCCAAATAAACCTGTAGTCCCCTTTCCTACTTTCTCACCTATCTGCTCAGCGATTTCTTGATTTTTGTCTGAAATTATTATTAATAATTTAGTAAAATATATTCCTTCAAATATAATATCTATTATTTTTCCCATTAGATAAATTGCAATGGCTGAATATAACCCAATCTCTATTTTTTTAAAGAATATTATGTTCATTAAAACAATAAAAATATCTATTAATATAATTACATTACTTGTTCTAATATTAGGATTATATGTTTTAGCAACTATACTAATTAGGTCTGATCCTCCTGTTGATGAATTTGATTTTAATATTATTGCTGTTCCTAATCCTATAATTATTCCTCCATATATACAAGCCAAAAATCTGTCTTGAGTTAATGGTTGCAGTTTATCTAATAAATCTATAAATACAGAAAATGATGTTGTTCCTATTATAGATTTTACAAAAATACTTTTTCCTAATTTATATCCTGCAAATAAAAACAATGGTATATTAAATGCTAATATTGTTATTCCCATTGGTATATTTAAAAAATAGTACAATATAGTTGCAATTCCTGCAAATCCTCCCGATGATAATTGATTTGGTAGTAAAAATAATGATGTTGCAATAGCCATTATAAATGCACCAAATACTGTTCCTAAAATTTCAAAAATTAACGTTTTTATTTCCTTTTGCTTTATATCCATAAAAAAATCACCTTTGTTTTATTATGGTGATTTTTAGTTTCTTTTATACTTAAATTTACTTATATAAATAGTTTTGAGGATTTACATGTTGTCCATTTATTCGTATTTCTAGATGTAAATGTGATCCTGTAGAATTTCCTGTACTTCCTACTGCTGCAATTACATCTCCTGCTTTTACTTGTTGGCCTACTTTTACATACATTTTACTTGTATGTGCATACCAGCTTTCTATTCCATTTCCATGATCTATTTTTACTAGATTCCCATAAGCTCCCTTATATTCTGCAAATGTTACTGTTCCATCTGATATTGCTTTTATTGGTGTTCCTGTTGAAGTTGCTATATCTAATCCTGTATGTGATGAACTTCTTATTCTACTGTTGACTCCATATCTTGATGTTATAGTTCCAGTTACAGGTAGTGTTGCAACTCTGATTCCATTTATATTAGCAATTGCCTTACTATCTTCTATTTTTCCTAAAGTTTCCAATATATTTGATTTTGCTATTTCTAATTCATGTGTTTGCATTTCTTCTATATTCTCAGTTTTCTTTTCTTCTATTGAAGCTTCTTCGCTCTTTATTTCACTAATTAATTGTTCTGCTTCTTCTAATGTATTGACAGATTCTACTCTTTCATTATTTATTAATATATCATAATATTTATAAGTTATTTTCATATCTTTTTGTAATGCTATTAACACTTCATCTTCATTTGTTTCTTGTGATTTATCTACTAATTTTAATTCATATTTTGGAGTATCAATTATTTCTATACTTTCTATATTTTTTGATTTATAATTTTGAGTATAATCTGCTAATTCTTGCTGAAATAGCTCTTTACTTTCAATATACCCTGCTTTTTCCCCTGAAATGACTACTTCATATATTGGCTTATATTTTATTAAGACTATTGCTATTATACATCCAAATGCTATTAAAATTATGTTAAAAAGTTTTAATATCTCTTTTGTATAGAATTTAAACTTTTTCTTTAAAATAAAATTCACTCTCCTTTTTAAAGTGTGCTCTTAGTTAATATTTACCTATAATTGTCTTAACCTGAAATTTATAACATTTTTTATGCAACTTATTACTATTATACTATATATTCTACGCATTTTCAAATTATGTATACATTATTTGGTTCTATTTTCATTTTTTTATATCTTTATATGTTTTATTTTTCCATTTTTTCTATTTTTAGCTAAGAATTTGTCTATTTTACTCACTTTTTCTCGTTTTCTTTTTATGTATACAATATTATTTTACATTTATTTTTCTTTTTTTCCATTTTTTAACACATATATCAATTTTTATTTAATCGTATCTTCAAAACTTATAAGTTAAATGATATATTACATGTAATATTATTAATATGTTTGAAAGTACTGTTACTAATTTTCAATTCTTCAAACATGATTATAATTTGAGAAAGGAATGATATATAATGGCTTTAGATTATAGTGTTATTGGTTCTAGAATTAAACAAGCAAGATTAGAAAAAAATATGACTCAAGAAGATTTAGCTGATAAAATTGATATTTCTGTAGCTTTTTTAAGTAGAGTTGAAAGAGGTAATTCTCATATTAATTTAAAAAGATTAAATCAAATTTGTGGTTTATTAGATGTTTCTGAAGGTTATCTTTTAAATGGTGCTTCTAGTAGCTCTGAAAATTATCTTGATAAAGAATTTACAGATTTAATTAAAAGTGTTTCTCCTGATAAACAAAAGCTGATTTATAATGTGGCAAAAGCAATTGTTGAAACAGATATTGATGAATAAATAAATTTTAAATTAACCTAAAAAGCAGTTTTCGTAAAGAAAACTGCTTTTAATTTATTGTTGTATTTGTTGGTCCTGTTCCAACAACATTTTCTTGTAATGATCTCCATGTGTTACATCCTACTATCCCATCTGCTACTAATCCTCTAGATCTTTGATAGCTAATTACTGCATTTTGTGTGGCTACTCCAAATATTCCATCTAATCCTCCTGTTTTAAATCCTAATGTATTTAAATCATCTTGTGCTATTAATACATAATTACTTATACTTCCTCTTTTTATTAATGGAAATCCTCCTGTTGAACAAGCAGGTCTCCCAAATCTTTTGTCAAGATATTAATGATACATACATTATTTTAACATTGCATTTACAATATTTACTCTTATTTTATTATATACTTTAATCAACTTCTTTTTTAAAAATATTCTTTCTATAAGGTTTAGTTCCTTAATTATATCCTCTAATATTACATCATTTGTTTCTTTCATAAACAATCCCTCTCTTTCGTGAAAACTTATACAGTCTTTATTCAAGGGGTTATAAATTGTCTTAATTATATTATTACTTTTTTTGTTTGTAAATACTTTTCTACTTTCTTTTTCGACAAGCATGTTATTACACTCTCCTATTAAATAATTTCAATTGAGCTCATTTGATATTTAAATTATACATTTTATTTTATAAAAGTCTTAAATTATTTTACGAAAGTGCATTTTTATTATACGAAACTACTTTTTTTAGCGAGTTTGGCTTTTTTTATTTTTGCTTCTAAATCTCTCCTATCCCTTTGATTTCAATACTTTCCAGTTCATACAAATCCATTATGCTAGAAACCAAATTTTCTGATATTACTATCATTTCTGCTAAAGAAATTCTGTCTGCTGATATTTCATTATTTTCTATATTTGACAATCTTTCTCTTTCTATTCCTGTATCTTCTTCTAATTTTCTTAAACTAATTCCTTTTTCTTCTCTTATTTCTTTTATCTTTATTTTTATCGTCATTCTATCACCTCAGAGTTAGTTTCTCCGAAGTGTTTCTTTTTATACAAAAAGAAAAAGCCCCTTTCTGCTGGGACTAATTCTATAATCTATTTTTCATAGGTTTATTATAACACATATATCATAAAAAGTTTGTCGAAATGTGGAATACTTTTTTTATTATTTTATTTTTATAACACATTAATTTTAAATGCCTCTAATCTTAATGCTTTTCCTACTGTTCCTACTCTTATCTCTGTACCTTTTGAACTTGGTAGCCAACCAACATCTTGTATATGTTCTTGTACTTCTAATGATCTATTGCATTTTATTTCTATTGCTTCTATTCTTTTGCATTGTCCTGTTGTTCCTGCTACCTGTCCACTTTGTACCCAGTCTGTCCAGCCTATGTCTTCTACATGTACTCTGTAGCTTAGTTCTGTTCCATTTTGTCCTTCTAATATTATTGCTTCTATTCTTTTTTCTTCTCCTGTTGTTCCTGCTATCTCTCCTGCTTTTTGCCAGTTTGTCCATCCTTTGTCTTCTATATGTACTTTATATTTTATTTCTGTTTTTGTTCCTATATTTGTTTCTTGTTTTTGCGTTTCTTTTAGCTTTTCTTTAAATTCTTCCCATCTTTTTGGATTGTTTACAAATGGGGCTGGACAACTTTTATGTGTTACATCATAGTGTCTTATTACATTTTCTATTGGTATTTTGTATTTTGACATTAGTTCTTTGGTTAGTTCTATTGTTTTATTTATTACTTCTTCTTTTATGTCTAGTGTTCCTTTGTTGTTATAACAACACATTTCTATTCCTATTGAATTTGAGTTTCTACAATTGCTATAATATGTTCCTGTTGTTCCACAGTGCCAGCTACTATCTCCTTCTTTTACTACTTGCCATATTTCGTTTTCGTCTACAAAGTAATGTGCTGATGCTTGTCTATTTACTGAATAAAAATAGTCTGCGTTTGCCTTTGCTGTACTTACTGCTCCTACATAGTGTATTACTATATATTTATTTTGTTTATTATTCATTATTGTTCTATTTATTTGTGTTAGTTTTGTTTTTATTTCCATTATTCTTCCACTCCTTCTATTTCCTTTTCAAATCCATAGTTTTCTTCTTCCATGATTATTCCTCCTTCTTGTTCTTTTCTTCTACTTTTTGATGTTGTGTTCCAAAATAAAATGCTATTATCATTAAATATATATCTTTTATATCAAATTGCTTAAATATTGCTAAAAAACATACTACTATTGTTAGTAATATTGTTATTATACTTTTTACATTTATTAGTTTTTCCCATTTTCCTTCCATTTTTATTCCTCCTACATAAATTTACTTAGTCCTAGTATAAATGCTATTGCTGTTAATCCAATTCCTATAAAAAAAGAAATCACTTGTTTTTTTATTTGTGATTTCGTATTTTCATATTCTTTTAATGGCTTTTCTTCTAATTCACTTAATCTACTGTCCATTTTATTTACATCTTCTCTCATTGCTTTCATTTCTGTTGCTATTTCTTTTACACTTATTGTTAATTCATACATATTTTCTACTTTGTTTTCTAGTGTATCTATTCTTTTTGTATTTGATTTTGCCCTTTCTTCTATATGGGCTATTTTTTCTATTATTTCTGTATTTTCCATTTTATACCTCACTTTCTTCAATTTCGATATTTTGATTCTTTTCTTCATACATTCTTTCTATTTCTTCTAAATCTCTTTGCATTAATACTCCTTTTTCATACCATCCACTTGCATATTGATATGTTTGATATAATGCTACTTCTTTTTCTATCATGTCTCTTATTCCTGTCATTATAAATTGTCTTAAAAATTCGTTCATTTTACACACCTCCTGTTGCTATTATTGCTTCTGTTATATTTTCTAATATTGTTTCTATGTCTTTTCTATATTTTATCTCTATTATTGGTTTTACTTCTTCTGTACTATATATTATTGTTTCATTTTTATATGTTCTTGTTTCCTTTATTTTTTCTAATGCTTCTTCTTGTTCTTTCGTACATTCTAAGTCTTTTGGCTCTTCTAAAATATAATCTACTGTCGCTCCTTGCGATAATTCTCCTGTTGTTGATTTATATTCTGTTTCTATTGTTTCATCTTTATATTCTTCTATTCTTTCTATTTTATGTCTTTCATACCATTTTTCTTCTTTTTTTATAAATGTATCTGCTATATTTCCTATTCTTCTTAATGGCTGTTGTACTGGTAATATGAATCTTTCTTCTTCATGTTCTTCATATTCTGTTGCAGTATTTCCTTTTTCTATCATTAAATCTCCTATATAATCATAAAATTCATCTTTCATATTTATATTGACATATTCATTATTAATTTCTCTTCGTATCCATCTAAAGTTTATTTTAAATAATTCTGCATTTTTTGGTATTGCGAATGTTTTTATAAACTTTTCTCCAGTTTTATATATATTCTCGTAAAAAATATTATATATAGTTATTGGTTTCTTTTGAGCATCTACAATTAATATTTGACCTCTACAAATTTTACAATCTTTTAAAATTTTGAAACTAAGAGTTATTGTTTCATTTTCGTTACAAGAATAATATTTTATATCTTCTAAACATTGATCTGTTTGATAAAAATTGTTTTCTGTACCATCATTATTAAAATAAACTCCTCTCCAATCTTCTTTTTTAAAATCTAATATATTTTTATTGCATTTTAATATTTCAATATTTCCTTCTTCCCCTACACTTTTTATTTCACTTGGATATTCTTTACTTGGTAATACTCCATATTTTTCATATTCTGTCTGTTTCATTTTTGATATAACAGGATATACTAAAATCTCATTTGCTGTAAATTCTTTTTTAAATGTAAATAAACACATAAATTCTGGATATAATTCAGAGTTTTTATCAAATGTATCTGTTTCATATGCTCTTGCATTATAATATACCTCTCCATTTTTACCTTGCATTAGCATATAATATGTATCATAACTTTGAGCTGTTGAATTGAAATTGTAAAAATAATATTTTCCATCTTCTAAATTTGATATATCTAGTTTAAAATATGTATCTTTTGTTGCTGTTCCATTAAATGCTATACTTCCATCTTCTCTTTTTGTTGCTGTTATTCCATTTTGTTCTAATGTTCCATTTAAAAAGAATGCTAAGTTTGTATTATATAAATTATATCCTTCTCTTTTTTCTTGATAACTATTTCCTTCTATTTTAAATTCATCAAATGGTAAAGTGCTACTATCATATAAATGAATATATTCTCCTTTTGCTTGTCCGTTTTGGTATTTGCGATTTTAATAATTCATTTTCTTCTTTTACCTTTTCTATTTCTGTCTTTATTTCTGTGTCATCATAATTTTTAATACTTTCTAATTCTTTTTCCATTTCTTCTATTTTGGTATTATTTTCAATTGTTTTTATGTCTATTTTTTCTATGTTATCTGTATTAGTTTTTATTTGAGTTTTAAGGCTAGTATCATCATAATTAGATAAGCTAATCAGCTTGTTTTTTAAATCATCTGTAAAGTTATTTTCACTCAATGTTTTTCCTTCTATTTTATCTACTTTATTATCTATTGTTTCTTTTATTTCTGTGTCATCATATTCTTTTATATTATTTATTTTTTCGTCTTGTTCAATGGCTTTTTGTTTTATTTGTTCTATTTCTGATTTTATTTCAGTATCATCATACTTTTCGTGTATTGTTATTTTTTCATTATTTTCAATTGTCATTTCTATATTGTCTTCTTCTAATTCAATTGTTATTTCTTCTTTCATTAGACCACCTCATTTAGTGTGTATTTTTTACTTATTTTTATTGTTCCTATTACCTTTTGTTTTGGTTTGTCTCCTTCATAATAAATTGTTATGTCATATCCATATGCTGTGTCCATTGATAATTGTTTTGTGTCTTCACTGTTTATTTCTATTTCATATTTTCCTGTTTCTTCATTGTATGTTATTCCATTTTCTAATGTCTTTTGAAATTTGATTTCTTCATTGTTTGCATGTCTTTTTACTGTCATATATATTTCGTCTTTTTCTTCTAATTTTGCTACTTCTCCATCCTTTTTTATTGCTAAACTTATTATTTGGTAATCCATTTTTGGTATTTCTATATCTATTCTTTTTACTGACATCTTTCTTTACTCTCTTTCTAAGTATTCTTCCATTTCAGGATATTTTTCTATTACTTCTTCTTTTCTTAATTTTCCTGTTGCTACTTGTATTTTTAAATATCTTTTTAATTTCTCGTTCATATTATCCCTCCTAAAATCCTAATAGCATATTTACTGTATCTTCTAATGCTGATATTCTTTGTTCTTCTGAAAAGTATTCTCTATATTTTTCATTTTTATAAAATCCCTTTTCTTTTGTGTAACAATATTTTGCTTCTACTATATTTTCTTCTATTTCCTCTACTTCATAAACATCTTTTACTAATGGTTTTGCTATTGCTAGTTCCCCATTATCTACTAGTACATTTCCATTTTCTTGGTATCCTATTGTTTCACTTATATGTATTACTACATCGTCTTTTTCTGTTATTATATATTTCATTTTTTATTTCCTCCCTTATTAATATTCTTGTAATACTACTGTATCTAACATATCTATTGTATTTCCTAATCTTAGGTATATAGCATTTAAGGGCGTTGTGAATATCTCATTTGCTGTATTTTGAATTATAAAAGTTTTATCTTTGTCATAAAAAGCTATCCTTGTATATACTGACATTTCATAATTTACTGTGTACATTCTGTTTGGTTTTATTTCTATATAGTCGCTTACAAAATAATTTGCATCACCATAATCGCTTCCAGAAGGACTTATTCTATATCCCATTGTTATATTATTTTTATTAAATAAATTTGGTATTAAAGGTGTATATACTTCAATAGATTGTCCTTCTGTCGCATTTGTCTTTGCTATGCCTAAAATTGTGTCGTTTGTACCTTCTATTTTCGTTACATTTCCATCTATTAATTTTACAAATTGTCCTTTATTTATTTCTCCACCTGCTGTATATTCTGCTATTTGTCCATTTATTCCTGTTCCTGTGCTTATTTCTCTTATTTTTGTATCAAACTCACTTGCTAGTATTTCATCTGTTATTTTTAATTTGTTTCTTATTGCATTTGCTACATCTGTACAAAAATTTGGTATATTATCATTTCTTGCCATTTTACACCTCCTGTATATTTGGAGTATATATCTCAATCTGTTCTCCTGCACTTCCTGTCATTTTGGATACACCTGCTATTCTTCCAGTTATATTTTGTAATTTAGCTATTTCTGTTATTTCTTCTATATTAGCCACCATTGCATATAAGCAATAATTAGTAGTATAACTATGAGCTATAAATGTTCTATTCATATCTAATGCAGTTGCTGATATTCTAACCCCTGAATAAGTAATAGTACTTATTTGTATATCATTTTTTATCGTTATACTTCTATTAGATATATTACATACTATTGCATATAAATGATAATTAGTATCATAACTGTGCATTATTGTCACCTTAGTATCTGATGATGAAATTATGGATATTCCAAATCCTGAATGAATAATTGCACTTAATTGTGTATCTGTACCTTTTGTTATCGTTGTTCCACTTATTGTACATACTATTCCATATAAATAATTATCTTTGTCAGCATTATTGTTATTATAGTTATGTGCTATAAATACTTTGTTATTTAATAATTTTATGGCTGATGTTATCGTACCTGTATAATTAGCAGTACTTAATTGTGTGTCTGTACCTTTTGTTATCGTTGTTCCACTTATTGTACATACCATCCCATATAAATGATTATAACCTATTCCACTACCAAAATTATGTGCTATAAATACTTTACTGTCTGTTAATGTTACTGCTGATATTCCAGCTCCTGTTTTTTCTTCTGTACTTAATTGTGTATCTGTGCCTTTTGTTATTGTATTTCCACTTATTGTACATACCATTCCATACAGATATTTGTTTGCTCCATAACTATGTGCTATAAATACTTTACTGTCTGTTAATGCTACTGCTGATATTCCAGCTCCTGAATATTTAACATCACTTAATTGTGTATCGTTTCCCGTTGTTATACTTGTATTAGATACATTGCATACTATTCCATATAAATAATTATCAGTATCGTAACTATGCACTATCATAGCCTTTGTTTCTGATAATTTTACTATTGATACAACATATCCTGAATGATATTTATACATTCCTATTAATGGTGTTGTTACAACCGTTATATTAGTATTATTTATATTTAATAACATTGCATATAAATAACCATCTGTATTATTGTTACGGCAAGCAAGCAAAACTCTATCTTCTGATAGTGCTACAGCTGATATTGAATTTCCCGATTTTTCTTCGTTATTTATCATAGTGTCTGTTCCAGTTATTGTTCTATATCCTTTCACAAATTTTACAAAATCCCCTGCATTTACATTTCCACCACTCGCAACCTGATATTCTTCAATAATTCCGTCAATATTAATTCCTGTATTTATATCATTAATTTTATTATCAAATTCAGTCGCTTGTATGGGCTCTGTTGTTTCTGTCTTTTCTCTTATTGCGTCTCCTACATCTGTTAGAAAATTCTTTAAATTGTTCGTTCTCGCCATTAATAACTTCCCTCCAATGCTCCTGTTATTTGTTCATCTACATAGGTTTTGACATTCGTTATTTCAGCATTAAGTTGCTTTTCAGTTACATAAACAGCACTAGGATCAATATTAATTACAACATTATCAGCATTATCAATAGTAATAATCATATCGTAATAAAGTTCTTTTTTCTCTGAAATAGAATTATTAATAAATTCAGCCTTATCACCATAATTAATATAAGCAAATAGAATTTCCTCTTGAGTTTCTAAATCAATAGCATACAAACCAATTTCTTTTAAATAAAAACTCTCTTCAATATCAGTATTTTTAAACAAACCACTAACAGTAACCTGTGTATCCGTTTCCTTCAAAATACTTGTTATATCCATATCTAATACTGGAGCAACAACATCTGTCAAAGACTTAATAGTCTCAATACTATCATCAGTAATATCACCACTACCAATAACAAATTTTGAAAATTGCAAAGCCTTAGCTTGCAAAGTCTTAGTTGCTAAATTTGCACCTTTAGTAGTTATATAAGTTATTCCATAAGCCATTTTATAATCATTCCTTTCGTTAAATAATTTTAGTTGAAAAAGAATTGAATATTTGGCTAGACGTACAAATTTGAAATCTATGAGGCGTACTGGTGTACGTTGATTAGATTTCAAATGAAGTACAACAACGTCAAATGCCAATTATTTTTCAACTACTCCCTTTCAAAGTTACATATTTTCTATTAACCTGCATAATTGCAAAATTATAATTTAAATTAATATCTTTTTTCTTTACCCATACATCTGTATTAATTGTCAAAAAAGTATTTTTTTTCCTAGTTACAATTGCACCAATTCTATATTGTAAATTAACGTTCCTAGTAAAAATATTCAAATGTTCATAAATATCATATAAAATCTTTTCAAATACATTTGCCTTTTTATAATCAATTGTGTTGTCATATATAATTGTTTCTGTTAATAATGCATAACAAAAATCCTTTAAAATATCTATATTATTTCTAATTCTATCAATCTGAGTTCTTGTAGGATAATCCCTTAAATTCCAATCTTTTTTAAAGATAAGTTCTTGGTTAAACCCATAATTTTTAAGCCTATTTTGCAAATACTCACACCATTGTTCAACCCTATTTAAATCAGTATAATTATAAGCACCCTTTAAAAAAACATCACTCTTTGCATTATTTAACGCATAATCAACATCACTTGATAATCTATCAAATATTAACTTATCCATTATTAGAAGCCTCCTTTACCCTTGCATTCAACTCAGTACTAGCCAAAAATCCACCTGTTAAATCTATATCTAACTTAGTAATATGACCCACAAACTTTTGCTCAAAATCCCCCTCAAGTTGAACATCATCTGACAAACACTCATCTTTTAATAAAAAATCAAAACTAGTTTTATAGGTCTTTTGATAGTAATTTAAAACCTTTTTAGCAATACTTACAGCATTACTCTTATTTATTAAATATGCAGAATCAATTTTTAAAGTATTTTGTTTTTGACTATCATTTAAATTTTCAACTTCCACTAAATATGTTTGTAAATTGTCTTTGTACTTATAGCCATTTACAATAACATCACTTGTTTCAGTAACACTAATAACAGCATAATTACAATTATTTTCTACAATTGTCCCACCTGAACAAGTCAAATCATAAACAGGCTCATTAAATAATATCTTAGTTTCTCCTTTATCTACTGTTCCATCATATAATTTTTCAATCTCATTACCCAAAGTAAAATTATGAGCAACAATAGAAACACCTGTCACTAACTCACTTTGTTCTAACTTCTTAGTATCTTGAAAAACATTAGTCCTTTTAATAACAGCATTCTCTACTTGTTCTTTTACAGTATATATTTTAATTTTAGAACTTCTACTACAATCAGCAACAGCACCTACAGCAAATACAGCTTGTTGTAATGCTTCTCTATGTGTACATATAGGAATATACCCTGTTAAAGTAACATTCTTTAAATCTTCTTCAATTTCAAAATCTTCATCTATTAAATGGGCAGATGTCATTATTTCTTTTATTAAATTTTCAAATGTAATATTTGTATATATACCACCATTAAAATCTGTTTTATCTATTATTCCTATTAAATCAATTGCACCAAACTTCATAATTTTATCTTTCTCATTAGCCCAAGTATCAAGATAAAAAGTTCCCATTTCTTTTACTTTATTATCTTTTATAAAGGTTTCTGTTACATCTAACTTTTGCCTTTGTTGTAACAAACTATAAAAACCTTTTGGATTAATAATATTAAACTTATCATCAGCAGAATACGTCGTAAAATCTAATGTATTAATACTAACCTCAGAACTTAACAAATCAACTTCCTCGAATATATTTGCATTTATCAAATTATCGCCTTCAAAAACAATATCTGCACCATATAAAATTTTATAAACTTTCAAATATCTGAAAGGATTATTAGTACTAAAAAAAGAAACAACAATCTTTGCATAATTCTCAACAATATTATTACAAACATAAATATAAGAATCAGGATTAAAATTAACATCACTAATCAAATTATTCTGTAAATCATAATATTTTAAATTCAACTTACTACAAAAATCACCAGCTTCACTAAAAACAAAAGTCAAACCCAAACTACTATGAACTTCAGAAAAATTAATCTCCATAACTAAAGGAGTAGCAAAGTTCCCTACCTCATCAGACATTTGGTAACTCCACCACCCCATATTCTCTAAATTTTCAACATCAGGCATTAATTCAAAAGAACCATCTAATGCAAACTGATTTTTCTCACATGTTCCATATTTTACTTCTTCTAAATCTTCCTTTTTTAAATCTAATATATCAACAAACTCTTGTTTATCATTAACACTTAAATTACTATCCTCTTTTGCTGTAACATCTACAAATCCAAATTTTATGCTTGCTTTAGTTTTCATTCAATCAACTCCTTGCTGGCTTTTTGGCTGTAAAGTTTACTGTCATGTCTTTTCTATATGCCCTATTATTTGAATAACCATATATAACCCTTGAAACATTATTAAAATATGCCCTAAACTCAAAATTAGCAATCTTTACATCATGGAACTCCTCAGGCTCTGTTAATTTATTCCATAATCTTTCAAATTCATCATAATTACTATCAGTTTGAGGCTCAAATTTAATATCAGAAAAATTAAAATATACACCTATCAATTCCCTTTTTAAATCACCATCATCAGTTCTATTAGCATATTTATCTAAAAAATCAGCAACCTCTTTTATATCTGCATAAACACCAATATTATATACAATGCTATCAATAACTATAAAATTATACTTTTCTTTCACTAAATCGCACCTCCTAACACTAATCTATCACCTCTACGTTTACTCTCCCTATCAAGTTCAGGCTTTAAAACCCTAATTAATTGAGCTAATGAACCAGCAAAATTAATTGTAACTGTATTTCCTTGAGAATTATTAATCTGTGAATTTTCTTGATCCTTAAACATTTTCAAAGCTGTTAATATCATATCCAACATTTTATCTTCAGGAGCAACAACTTCACCTTGATGCTTATTATCACCAATCATAGCCAACTGAGGAGTATTAGCTTTAACATAACCACCTTGTGCCAACATAGGTATTTGAGGAACACCAATTGTCTTTATCCAGTCAAATGGTTTTAACCCCATTATATTTACACCTTTTATAGATCTTAATGCAGAATTTAAACCATCAAATGGAACTTTTATAACTTTATTAATTCCACCTATAATTGCATTTACTATTGATTTTAATCCATTTAATATACCATCTTTTATTCCGTCAAATATTTTTCCTCCTGCACTAAATACATTTTTAACAGCTTGCCAAGCTTGACTAAATTTATCTTTAAACCAATTTCCAATATTACCAAAAACAGAAGTAATTGCATTCCAAGCTCCTGAAACACCTTCCTTTACATTTTTTATAATTGTGTTCCATACATTTGAAATCGTTTTAGTAAGACTTGTCCATATATTTTCCCATATTGATTTTATTCCATTTAAAATATTTGAAATAGTATCTTTGATATTGTTTATTACTCCACTAATTACATTCATAATACCATTCCAAATATTACTTACAACATTACTAACAATATTCCATATGCTTTCCCATATTGACTTTATTACATTTATAACATTTGATATAGTATCTTTTACATTATTTATTTTATCAGTAACAGTTTTAACAATTGAGTTCCACATATTCTTGAAGAAATCACAAATGCCATTCCAAATATTGCTAATAATAGTTGATATTGCATTAAACACAATTTTAATATTTCCTTTTACAATATCTATGGCAGTTTTAATAATTCCTTTTATTACTTCCCATACAGTAAAAACTATACCTTTGACTGCTTCCCAAATTCCACCAAAAAAAGCTTTTATTCCTTCCCAAGCCTTATTCCAATCACCAGTAAAAATACCAACAATAAAATCTATCAAACCTTTAAAAACATCTATAATTCCACCAATTGCATCTGAAACATGCCCAAAAACTTTACATAAAGTATCCCATATTCCCTCAAATATTGGAACTAATACAGGTAATACATTTTGAATAATCCAATCAATAACAGGCTTTAAAATGTTATCCCACAAAGCCTTTATCAAATCAAATATACTACTACAAAATCCTGCAACCTTATCTACAAGAGGTCTTAAATGTTGTTCCCATAGATCTTTCAATTTATCAGCCATTCTTTGTAACGCAGGAGCAACATATTCATTATATACATCTAAAAATTTACTAAAAGTATCACTTAACCCTGTTTTTAGGCTTTCCATTAAAGGATGTATATGTTCATCATAAACCTCATTCCATTTATCACCAATATACGAAAAAGCATCAGCTAAAATTCCAGTTACAGTTTGAATTGGTTTTAAAATATTTTCAAATGCTATCTTTATTTTATCAACATTGTCTATTATTGGTTGTATTAATACTGCCCTTAAATCAAATACAAATTTACTTGCAATCTCAATTACACTCATAAAAGGATTTGTAAACATTGCAATAATATCAGTTCTAATTTGTTTTGACACATCACTTTTAAATATATCAGAAATTTCTCCTATTGCTTGCCAAAGATTACCTGTCAAATCCATATCAGCACTTGAAACATCAAACATATTACATATAAAAGACTTTATTCTATCAACATTTTGTGATAAATATTTATCAATACTACCAACTAAACCTTCAACAATATTTACGCCAATTCTAGTAACAGAACCAGTTACTTGTCCTAACGAATATAATAATGTTTTACCCCACTGTTTAGCAGAATTTAAAACATCAGTATCAGTCCAAATATTAATTAAAGTATCCTTTATATTATTAAGATGGTCTAATATTCCACTAAAATTTGTATTACCAAAGCTAATATCAAAACCATCTTTAAAAATACTTGCTAATTCTTTTACCTTACTAATCAAACCTTCAAACACACTAGTATCTTCTTCTATAGTAGTAGTTACATCTAATGTATCAGCAATATCACTTGAACCACCACTGCCTGAGCTACCACTTCCTGAACCACTAGAACTACCTGAACCTGTATCTTTAGAAAGAACATTTAAATTATCAAAAGAAGCCAAATTATTAGAGGCTTTTTTAGCATCTTTACCAGCCTTTTTAGCACTATCACCAACACCACTAACAGCATCAGAAGCCTGCCCTGCCTGAGACGCCAAATCGCCAAGTCCACTAGATACAGTTTTAACACTATCTGCTTTAAAACCAAACAAAGCCAACAAACCTGACAATGCAGTAAACAACTTAGTAATTACATTTGTAGCAACTGTAATAACAGGAACAAACATCTTTACAAGTGGTTGTAAAACATTTCCTATTGCAGTCTTCATATTAGTAAAAGCTGTATTTAATTGTGCTAACTTACCTGAATAAGTATTAGCATAAATTGCAGCATCATTACTCTGAAACTTTGTTTCTTCCAAAATACCATTAACTTCAGCCTGAATTTTCTGTTCTTGTGTAAGTTTATCTCTAGTAGTACCAATAGAAGTCGCATAATCTTCCCACATCTTAGCAACATTTTTAGTAACACCTGCATTATCAACAACAACAGAATTTTCATTTTTCAATCCCTCTGTTGCAGTCTGTACAGCATCACCCAAAGAATAAGTGCTTTGTCTTGCAAATGTAGCACTATTTTTTAAAGCATTCATCGTCTTTTGAATTTGATCTGAACTATAACCCCTTAATGCTAAATTTTTATATGAAGCAACAGCATTATTCAAAGGAACTAAGCCATCAGAAACATAATCATTTATAAACTGTTTAGCTTTATCAAAACTCTTACCTTGACCTGTTAAAATAGAATTTAAACCAATCCAAGCATTAGAAGTCTCACTTGCTACATCTAAACAAGCCTTACCAAACTTAACTATTGCAGTAACAGAAAAAGCGGCTAAAACCGCTGTACCAATTTTAGATAAAGATGATGATATTTTAGATGAAGCAGTATTAGCTTGAGAATCTACACTCTTTAATTGAGACTTAAACTTATCACTATTTAAAACCAAACTTAAATCAATCTCACCAACATTTGTACTCACAATCTCACCCCTTTCCTTTTAAAAAGACTCTATTAAAGCCAAATAATATTAATTTGAAAAAATGAGTTTGACCTGATTTGTTATTTACTCATAGAAATAAACATATTCTTAATACCATTCATAGCCTGCTCATAATTTTCTTGGCTTACATGACACACACTTTTTCTAAGCCATTCACTCCTTATTTTTCTTTCTTCAGTTGTAAAATTCTTTAAAACTTCAGGATTTTTTTCACTCCTAATTCTTACAATATTCCCTACAGGAGTATCACCATTTAAACCAGCCAACAGACTTGAAAACTCGCCCCACTCCATATCACCTAAATTCTTTCTTAATCTAATACCATATTGCTTAGCAAAAGAAGATTCAATCAAACACCAATCATCAAACAAATCATACCAAGTCTCATAAGTTGAATTATTATTGAAATCGTTTCTCCATTTCCTCAAAATCCACTTCACTTACAATAGCCGAAATTGCTATAACAACCTCTTTTAAACCATTTACAGTCAACTTCATATTCTTAATTTCTTGTAAAGCCTCTTTCCCCATTAAAATTTCAATCATTTCATACATACTTGAAATAGAAAAGTCTTCTTTACCTATCTTTTCTTGAACAATTAAATAAGTATCAGCACTCGTATCAACCTCAAAAACCTTACCATCTGCTAATTTAATAGTTTGTTTTTCTTTCCCTAATTTTGAACTAATATCAATATTTGCCATTTAAAAATCATCCTTTCCTATATAATTATAAAATTTTATTAATCATAAATAATATTAATCTGAAAAAATGAGTTTGACAGTGAGTCTCTATTTACTTTAAACCATTATAGTGTGTCTCTAAAATATGAATGTTCAGTATCTTAAACGCCTTGGATGCTGGAGTTGTTCGAAACGAAGTGAGTTACAAATCCAGTATGCAGTAGCTGAACGGAATTTTTGAAGATTCATATTATTTATGATTATTTAATTATTAAATTTAAAAAAATAACGCCTCAGTGTAATACTGAGGCAAAACTTTAAGCAACAGGCGTCACAGTAGGTTTACCATCTGACATAACCTCAAACTCTAAAGGTGCCACATTAGTACTATCACCTGTACCTGCATTACTTACAGAAATAATACAATCGAAACTCACCACAGTTCCATCTGCAAATTCCCATTCAAATTTAGTTTCTACAGCTTGACCTGTTGAAAACAATTTACTTGCAACATAATCATTTCCATCATCACCAACATTTCTTTTACCTGAAACACTAATAGAAAAACCTTTACCTGTTTGCATTCTTCTAATCCACCCTTCAGTTGTCATTGGTGTCCATTCCTCTACATTATTATCCATTGACAAAGAAAATGTTTCACAATCAGCAATTGTTTTCATATCTTCAGCTGTAGAAGCTCTACCTTTTGTTCCTATTTTAAATACATTATTAAATACTGGATATACTCCACTTGTTACAGTTGCCATTTAAACTTCAACTCCCTTCTCATAATAAAAAGTTGCTTGAATAACCCTCTCATAGACATTTTTATCATCTGTTCCAACATCTATAGGTTCAGGCACAAGCAACTGAATATAATTAACTTTTATATCATTTATACCAAAATTTGTTTTACTTAAAAAATCATTATAAATATTAAGAGCTACACGCTCTGTTTCTTTTGCATTCATATTCCAATGAATAAGAACACTAACTGACTTTTCTAAAATTTTAGTATTATCAATTCCACCTATAGCAATATTAGCATGATTACCTAGCTTTAATTGATAAACGCCAATTGATTTATCCTTTTTATTATCTAACTTACCAATATAATAATTATCTGAATCAGTATAATTTAAAGATTTAAGCCAATCTCTTATATCCGCCAATTGTAACATTATACTCCTGCCTCCTCTTTATAAAATTTCATAAATTTTTCTTTACAAAACTTCTTCTTTTTGCCATTCTTCCATAAGTCTAACCATCTTCCTTGAGCATTCATATTTTCTTTTTTTTGAAAATTATATTCTGGATGAAAGTATAATCTTCTTGCTTGAGGTGCTTCAGTTGTTAATGTTATTTTTCCTTGTCTGACACTATCATAATCAATAAAAGTATTATCATTTTGCATAGTTCCAACATCAAAAGGCATTACTTGAGCTTGTATTACATCTGTATGTAAAGCATCTGCTGTTTTTTCTAAAGCAATAATTGTTGCTTTTTCTAATTGTTTAATTTTCGAATTTTTTAAGTTTATCTTTGAAGTTACTATTTTCATCACATTATCTCCAATTCAGTAAAATTAACAGTTCCATCAGGATTTCTAGCTTTAGTACCTTGATATATATTTCTTGTTTCACCAAATACAGTAACTTTGCCACTAGAAATAACAGCTAAATTTGGAGCAATATCACCAATAAAATACACTTTAGCAGTTAGCTGAATTAACGACTTTTCTGCTGTTAATACTCTTTTCGCTTTATCCTGATAATTACACTTAAAATCATCTTCCAAAACAACTATTGGCTCTCCCTCTTCAGTTACACCTTCTCCATACAAAACAACATGAATATCAGTCTTGCAATCACATTCTCTTACTAACTTTGGATATATCATATTTAACACCTCAAATTTCTACAAGTTAAACCTGTTTGACACAATAAATAATAAATATCTTTTGGCACAGCAATACCATTTTGAACCTCAACATTCCAACTTTGCCCAAATCCCATAGAAACACCATTAATAGAATAATTAGTTAAAACAGTCTTTATTAAGTCCTCATTCTCACACTCAAAATCAGCAAGTTTACAAACAACCTCTTTTATAATGTTTTGTTGAAAACAGGTTAAATTATTAAAACCCTTTTTAACAATACGATTATAAGTTAAAGAATCAATATGCAAACTTGCTTCTTTTAATTTATCTTTAATGTTATCCTCAGAAATTATTACACCATTATAAGTATTTAGATAATAATATTTATCCACATACATACTCATTTATATCAGCTCCTAGGCTTGTTTCTCAACATAGAATTGAATACCATCATGTTTTTTATCATAAATAAATACATCTTCAAAAGATTCTTCAAAATATGTATATTTGCCTTGCGATAAAGCACTTGGTAATCCTAGTTCAGCAAATTCATATGTAATTACTGGAATTACAGCACTTGGATGTACTAATAACATTTTTACATCTTTGGCACTTTCAGCAACTGAAAAGCCATCTGTTGCACTTAAAACATATTCAGATTTCATTGCTGTAGTTGGAACACCAATTACCTCAACTTCATCTATTCTTGAAACAGTTCTACCTAAAACTTGGTTCCCTGATTGTCTTACAACATCTTTTGCATTATCAATTAAAGTCTTTGTATATGTATCAACATACAATAACCTTCCCGCTGAAGGCACTCTTTTTTCATCCATTTTATCCATTAACTTATCAAACTTTGTTAATACATTAGAAGCAGTTAATACATCATCCTCTGTTATAGCTTCTTGTTCATTTTTTAATTTGAATAATGCAGTAATCATTTCTGCATCCATTTCAGGAAATTTCTGTTCCTCATTCATTACTTTTGTAATATTTTGAATTGAAGCAACATGATTTGTTTCATCAATATCCCTTGGATGTACTAATGTATTCCAAGTTCTATGTGTTTTTAAAGTTTTTGACTCTTCTTCATTATTGAAATTTCTAGCAAAAGAACCTATTGTATCTCTATCTCCATTTGCTCTTCCTTTTACAGTTAAACTTGGTAAAATAACTGTATTATTATTTAAAAATTTTACATCTGGTTTTGTAGCACTCCATAAAGCTCCAAAATATAAAGTATATGGATATGCTCCAGCTAAAGCTTGTGAATATTCTTTAGCATAATTTAAATTTGACTTTGTAAACGCCATTTTTATTCCCTCCTATTAATTTTTTCTAGGTCTTACCCCAGTAAATCCGAAATCAAATACTCCATTATTAGAGTTTGTTCCGTTATTTGTATCTGCACCAACTGTTATACCTACAGTACCTTGAACTTGCTTTTTTAACCCAGGTACATCAGCAATAACATTTTCTAATGCCGTTTTTAATGTATCTTCTAATACATTACCTTCTTTATCAACACAATTATTTAAATCAGCCATCTTTAACAAATATGGCATTGTCTTATTGTCAATGTTAAGGTCATAGGCGAAATCATAAGCTTTCTTTTCAATCCTTAATCTTTGATTTTCTAGCTCTTTTTGTTTTAAAGAAGCTTGTACATCAGATAACTCTTTATTTTGGGCATTTGCTTGGTTTGCTTTTTGAGTTTTAAAAGTATTAATTGCGCTTTCCATCTCCTCTTTGCTTAAACCTTGCTTTTCAAAATAACTTTTTAAAATACTATCTTCTGTTTTTGCATTTCTACCATCTATCATTTCTTGAATTTTATTATAATCAATAGTGTTAGTTGGTTGATTTGCATTATTGTTTTGCCCTGTAGTGCCTTGGGCATTTTGGTTAGAATTTGTATTTGCATTGTTGTTAGTTGTTTCATTTCCTTCCATTTTCACTACCTCCTACTTTTTAAAGTCTTGAATTGACTATTCCACAAGCTTTTATCCTCTTCAGTGCTTGGAGCATAAAAAAAAGAACCCTTTGGTTCTAATTATTCTTTACTGCTTTTCTTCTACATCTTTTTTATTACCTTTTGTTGTCTTTGATTTATTATTTGTTTTATTTTCTAAAACTACTACATAAGGAGATTTTAAAAATTCTTCTCCCCTTTGCTTTTCAACAGTTAATATTTCTCCTATTTTATACACTTTCCCAGTATATTTATCTTTAAACTCTTCTTTTACCTTTAGTTCCATTTTCTCACCACCTTTCAAATATATTTCTATTATATAAAAAATTAAAACACCTACATTTATGTAAGTGCATTTTATTTAATAATATTTAGGTCTTATAATCATCCATATAATCCATAAACCACCAGTTATAAAAATCATAAACAAATCAAACAATATTGAATGCCTTTTTCTATTTAAACCATTTGCAGATGATGCTGAAGCTGATGCAGATGCTGATGAAGAAGATGATGAAGAATTATTTATTATAATATTATCAGGTTTATTATTACTTTTTAATTCTTCAACTTGTCTTCCACAGTGAGTACAAATAATTGCATCTTCTGCTATTTTTTGTCCACAATATTTACAAAATTTAGTTTTCAATTGAGCTTCTTCCATTTTTACCTTCTCCTTTTATTATTAACTTAATACATTTTATCAAATTAATAATGAAAAAAATGTCGAAAGTTGTCACTGTTTGAAAATTTATTATACATTAATCTATTTCTTATAAAACCATTCATCTATTTTTCCTGCTTTTACTGCTTCTGAAAATTCTTTTGCTTCTTTTTCTGCTTCCTTTTTTTCTTCTTCTGTTAATTTCATGCCTTTAATTGCTGGCTGTGGTTTAGGAATTTCATGTATCCATCTTGGTGCTTTATTACTCATTTACATCCCTCCATAAAATATAATATTTTTTATTCCTTTTTTCTATTTTGTCAATATAGAATTTGCTATTTCTTTTATATAGTATTTCGCTTTCTTCAGGATTAAATTTACTTATATCCTTTGCGGTTTTAGAATTAGTATATATAAAAACATTTGCATTTTCATTATAATTGTTTTTATTAGAAAAAGATAAGTATTCCTTAAATGGTCTTATATCTCCAACTTTGTTATATTCTATAAAATCTTTTAATTCTTTTTTATCATTTATCTCTAATACTCTGACAATATTGCCCTTATAATTATTACATTTATTTAAAGCAGAATCTAAATCTTTTACAAATTGTTTATCTTCATTATTTAACTCTACATTATTTCTTAATTTTTCATTTATCTTATAACTATCTGAACTAATATATTTATTTATTGCAACTTGTTCATTATCATTTAATATTATATCATTTTTTGAAGTTTTTTCAATATCAACTGTATCCTTTATATCTTCCCTATCATATTGTCTTTTTAGATTATGTTTTTTACAAAATTCTTTATTGTATTGTTGCCATTGTAACCTTTTATTGTGATATTTCTCTATATTTGAACTATCTACACT
This sequence comes from uncultured Clostridium sp., assembly GCA_947646915.1. Taxonomy (GTDB): domain Bacteria; phylum Bacillota; class Clostridia; order TANB77; family CAG-508; genus CAG-269. Next base: position 103,086 of record CANSII010000003.1, read on the forward strand.
TCCTAATTCTAATCCTTTATACTTTCTGATTTGTCTTTCATTATATCTTTGTTTTTGTTCTATTATATAATTTTCTTTTTTCTTTTCTAATTCTTCCTTAGTTGGAGGAATAGGCTTTTTATTAACATCTAGAAAATATGTAACTATTGTATCTTTACAATTAGGGTGAAAAAGTTTCTCCTTTATTGCTCCACTTAGTAATGGATAACCTGTTGCTTTGCTTTCTGCTTCTGTTCCACCACTCCAAACATCATCGATAAAAACTCTACCTTGAAATTTAATACAATAAGGACATCCACCACCACGATTTGGAACTAAAACTGTATGTACTCCCCATTCTTGCCTTTTTGTGCCTTCGCCCTGTAAATATGCCCTCTTATTAGCTGTTCTAATTGCCATTTCTGCATATGATGCAATATTTACCATTGCACCATTTGCATATTCAATATTATTAATACCTTTTGACAAAAAGTCTTTAGTAGCCATATCAACAGCTTGTTTTACTGTTCCTGAACCTGTATTGGCATATACTTGAGCATCATATATTATTTGTCTATACTTATCTTTAGTATATCTTAATATTGACAATTCTGCTTTTTGGAAATTTTCTGTTGTTTCATTTATAAGAGATTTCAACTTTCTATCATTTATTTTAAAAAAGTTAGCCTCTGTTTGATTTACTTCTTTATATATTCTTGTTAATTGCTTTTTCTTAATTCTTTGATTTTTAGTTTTATTGTAAATATTCCATAATTTATTTATTTTTTTATTATTACTATTAAAATTTCCATTTTTTATTGATTGTAATATTACTTTTTCCTGCTCGAGTTTTCCATTTTCATAACTCTTTTTAATTAATTCCTCAACTTCATTGTTAATAGAAAAAAAATCATTTTTAAAAAGTTCTTTATTATTCTTTTTAAATTGCTCTAATGACTTTATTTGCTCAGCCTGCCATGCACTCCAATTCATATCTAAATCATTTTCTTCATTCAAATGTCTTGTAAGATTTCTTTTCATTGATTTTATTAATGTTTCTTCTATTCTTTGAAATGACTTCTTTATATCATATTCAGTATTCATTCATATCTCCTAGTCATCTTTTATATCTTCTTGTTTATTTGATTTATTAATGACATCTGTAGAAATATTTTCTTCCATTTCTAAATCAAAATTAACAGCAGGTTCTTTAATATCAACAATACCTTGTTCAGCTTTCAACCTTGAAACTTCTTCTAATTTCCATTCTTCACTCTTACTATCACCATATAATTCTTCAATACTTGCTTCTAAACTCATTATTCCTTGCTGTTTGCCTTTTCCTACAGTCTCAACTTGAGCCTCAAAAGATGGATTATTATATTCACCAAATTTTGGATTAATCTCTATATCTTCAGGAATTATATTACCTTCCATTTGAGCCCTTGATTTTAAAACTACATTAATAACCTTTGGAATAAAAACAAGTAATGTATCTATAATTAAACCTCTTGTATATAAAGTAGTTTTTTCTTTTTCCCTTTGAGCTTCAGCATTATCTAATTTTTTATTATCAATTCCAAGAGTAGAAGGACTAATAATCCCTTGTAAACACAAATCTAAGAATGTTATATATGATTGTAAATAATTTTCTGTAGGTATTTCTGCTTGTTGAATATCTATCTTATCTTGATTATTTTCACTCATACTTTCTTCAGCTTTTATAAATTTATTATCAAAAGGATTACTACTTAGTATTAAAGAACCATCTTCAGGATCTCTTGGAATTAAATTAGCAGGAATATACTTAATTGCCCTTCCAGCTCTAACCGCTTCTATCCATTGTGAAATTATTTCATCTAAACTATCAAAGGAATCATATTTTCCTTCGAAAATTGATTCCCCTCTTCCTTTATATTTAGCAGACTCATTCAACATAACTGGAACAGCCCACATTACAGAATTATCAAAAGTAATATTTTTTAAACTTGATAACATATTTACATTCTTTAATGAAACTTCTTTATCATCTTTTAATAATCTATAATTAATATATCCAAAACCATAATGTTCTTCTAACAAATAAGTTGTATTATCTTCTACATGATACGATTTAAATACAAGTTCTACCAATCTACCTCTTTTATAAATAAAATCAATTTTTGATCCATCTACCCACTCAAGAATAGCTTTATCAGATATATCAGCATCATAATTAACTTTTATAGCTCCATCTCCAATATGTAATAAATCTGTCAGTAATGTTTTCAACATCTTTGTATCAAATTCATTTTCTTTATTAACCTCTTTCCAATATTCATCTTCAACACCATCACCTGAATAATCAGTCATTACGGTATTAATAATAGTTTTAATTATTAATTTAGGTAATCCTGAATGTGATTTCTTCATTCTTATGTCTGCGGTTTGAGTTGCACCCCAAAAAGTATCTTCTGAATATGGTAGCTGTCCGTAAAATTCAGATAACTCTTTACTATCGCCTCTATACCAAATTTTATTCCTTATACAATTAGCTTGAAAATCCATATTTTCATTTATTAAAAATGTCTGACCTGTAGCTGGTCTAATATCTAACCACGACTTAATCATTTTTTTCATTCTTTCTCTAATATTCATTTTTTATTCCTTTCACTTCGATTCGCTCCGTTTATCGTCTTCCAAAATTTTTTTCAAAAATTTCGTCTGCCAAATCTTTTCTTTGATGTCATCTAAAGTTTTTTTAACCTTTAATCCCTATTTTATTTACAAATGGTATCCAACTATACTGACAACTATTAATCATATGGTCGTTTTTATCTTCTGGCTCATTGTCTTTATCTTCCTTCCAACTATATACATCAAGTTCATTACAATAATTAATACAATCATCAACAATAAAATAACATTCATCTTTAAACCATCCTAATTGAGTATTTATTCTATCTATAATCTTCATCTTAGACTTCCAAGCATCATTAAAAATATAAATACAACCTGTCTGCCTTTTATATTTAGCAAACTCTTTTATTGTCGCTTGATCTGCATTATCGATAAATGTATTTTTTGCTAATCCCCATTCTTTTCTATTTCTTTCTAAAAAATCTATATAATTTTTGACTGTATCACTAGGAGCAAGAGGCTCATCTAAATTAGCATTATTATAAACTCTTTCATCTAACAAAATATATTTACCCTTATTTGTAATACCTGCAAAAGACATCGCAATTGTATCAGGAGTTAAAGAACTATATGCTGTGTCTAGTGCTGAAGTAAAGTGTATAAAATGTTCGTTCTCATTTTTTTTTGTCCTGTATTTTATATTTAACTGTACAGTTTCAAAATTTTCTTTTAAATAAGTTTTTGCTTCTTCTTTACTTATACAATGTTTTTTTCTATCAAAATTAATAAAAACAAGCCCTGTTGACTTGCCTCTTAATCCTTTTATTTTATTTTTCCATAATTTTGTACCTACTGGTACAGACTCAATAATTTTCTTTTTCTTTTCTAAAGTTAAACTTTTGTTATGCTCAAAAGTAAAATACCACCATGTCCAGTCATCAACTTTTTCTTCATTTAACATAGAAAGCAATTCTAATGGAGCATCATTTTTATATTTTTCTATTGGTTTTGATTTATTAACATATTGTGTATAACATTCTTTATTTGGATCATCAGGATTCATTGTACATATTCTATAATCAGCTCTCATAAATGCTTCTCTAACAAATTCCATATCTGCTATATTAAATTCATCTATAAACAATCCATAACATTGACCTCCTAAAGCTTTTTTCCATCTAGCTTTATTATCATATCCTAAAACATAAATAACTTTATTTCCTTTAGGCGTATGAAAAATTATATGTGGTAATTGTATATTCTTTGCACCTTTTGCATGATATTCTATAGCTCCACCTTTTTCATAATCTCCAAAAACAGCAATTAATCCATATTCTGAATTTATAATATTTTTTTCTATTGTTCCTAAATCTAATCCTGCAATAATGCTTGTTTTTTCTCCATCATAATTAGCAAGCTTAAACATAAACTTAGGTATTGCTACAGTTGTTTTTCCTGCTGATGTTGTTCCTTCTAAAAATTCTGTACTACATTCATACTTTAAGAAATCAATATATTTTTCAGATAATGGAAATGTTTCATTTTGTTCCATTATTACCTCCACATAATTGTCTATTTATGCTTTCTAAGATTAAATTTGATGAATTTTCTATGCTTCCTGATATTTCTGTTTTATCTGTTGGTTTATATCCTGCTCTGTCTAGTATGTCTTTTATTGCTTGTATTTGTATGTATTCATTTTTACTATTTAATAATTTTTTTAATTTTTGTTGTGCTTCTATTGCTAATATTCCAAAATTCTCTTGCATTTGTTTTTGGATCTCTTCTTTAAACTCTTTGTCTTTTTTCCAATTGCATATTGTCTGTTCTGTTATTTTTAATTCTTTTGCAATTTGCTTTTGTGTTTTATTTTCTGTAATCATTAGTTTTATGCACATTTCCTGTTCTCTATTTAACATTAGTCCACCTCCTAAAAATTAAAAATTATTAAAATAATTTATTTATGTTCTTTATTCTTATATCCAAAACATTTATCATAATTTTTACATTCTTGACATTTCTTTTTCATACATTTGCTATAATCTATTTTCTCTTTCATAATACCTACACTTTGTACAGACTACATCATTTATTATAAATATCCTTATGTCACATAAGTCTGTTGTTTTGTTTTTACATTCTTTACAATGTTCTTTTATGTATTTTTCATATCTTTCTTCATCTGTCATTTTTTTCTCCTATTTTTGCATAATAAAAGAACCTATCTCTTTGATAAGTTCTTACTATTTGTTAAAGTCTATGTGTTGACATTGTGCTATAAAATTTAAGAGCTGACATTTTTATATCAACTCTTCGAAGACCACAATTATTGTCGCTTGGACTAATGAGACATTTCTGCCTGCGACTTAATAATATTAACAATTTATCTATTATAATTATAGTACTTTCAAAACGAAATTAAAAGGAAGTTTTTGCGAAATTTTAGCGAAGTTTTTAGCCCTTTTATAATCCTGCATTTATTACTTTTAACATTCTTTTTATTGCATTATCTCTATATGTCTGCAATTGCTTTATACTTTTATATTTTTCAAATTCATTAAAGTATTCTCTTTCAACATAATCCCATTTTGATTTATTCATATAATATGTTTCTATTACAAATTTTTCTTCTTGTGATAGTGGATTTATTATATTTTTTACTCGAACTACTTTCTTGTTTAATTCTTTTTTTTTATTTTCAAATTCTTTTATCTTTTTTATTAAATACTCTCTATCTTCTTTATTTATATGTGTTAATTCTTTTTGATAATTCATAACTGTATTTGATACCTTATCAGATATTCCATTTGTATTACTATGTATACTATCATATCCTTGTCCTGCTATTTGCATGTTTTCAATGATTTCTTTTTCAGTATCTTCATATACTGTTCCTGCATAGTCTAACCTTTGTTGATACTCATCAATCTTTAACTCTATTTCTGTAAGTTTTGCCTCATTTTCTTTATGCTCTTTTAACATTTTTTCAATATCTTCTTTTATATATTCCATCTCTTTTGTTCCTCCTATTCTTTATACAAATAACATATTTCATATTTATTTCTTATTAAATGATTCTTTAATGCGTATTGTATTTCTCTTGCTGTTAAGTCTAAGAATTTTGTTACTTCTTCTATTGTTCCTACTCTTATACATTGTTCTTTTTCTTTTTTATCGTATATTCCATATATTTTCATTTGTTTTCACTCCTATTTCTTTATTTTTAGTTTTACATTTCTAAAATAAACCTCATTTACCATCGTTTTTCTCCTTTTAATACTTCTAGTAATTCTTGTCCTTTTATTGCATCAATATCTTCTTCATTTATTTTTTTATTACTTGGTCTCTAATCATTTCTATTAATATATCCTTTAGCTTTTCATTTTCTGTTTTATATTCCTTGCTTTGCCTTCTTTCTTTATAATATTTATTTTTCCATTTTTTCCTATTTTCCATTAAACTTTCTATTCCGTTTTTTTAATTCTTTATTTCCTATTCTTTCTTTATTTTTCATTATTTTTTCTCCAATCTATATAGAGTTACTTTATAATCAGTAAATACTTCTTGTATTATCTTATAAACTATTTCCCAGTCTCCATTTGCTATTCCACATCCTATTCCATAAGGTATACATATACTCAAATTATTGTTGCTAGCCCATAGTTTGACATATTCTAAACATTTTTTTATTGCTTCATAGTCTGTATCAAAGTTAGGTTTTTGACTAAATATATTACAAATTATTTTGTTATTTTCTTTGTAAATTAATGTTGTCCCTCCTAATATTTCATAATCGTTGTCTAAAATGTTACAATGTTTTGAGTAAAATTCTTCTAAACCTTTATATTGATTAGCGAGTTGTCTTGCAACTCCCCCTCCCATATATCCTCCAACATTTACTTGATGTATGATTATGTCCTCTTTTGCACTTAATATATTTTCATTTATTATATTAATCATTTTCTAAATCTCCTGTTATTTTATTAAATATTTCTTCATCATATTCAGGTAGCTTTTGTATGTATTTTTTCATATCTTTTGGCATTATACTCCATGCTGTTTTGTTATCTATCTCAAATATATTAGGTATGTTTACTTTAAACCAGTCTTCTTTTCCATTTTTCATTTCAAATGCGTTATTAAAATTTGGATACCAACTAAATTGATATATTTCATTTTTTACTTCCTGTATTCTTTTTGGAGAAACTATCTTATTAAACAATCCATATTTACCTGTAAAATCATAACAAAATAAACTTTGACTTACTGCCTCTGAATTTACTATTCCATAGCTGTTATTTATTCCATCGCTGTAATTTATTCCATAACTGTTATTTATTCCACGGCTGTAATTTATTCCATAACTGTTATTTATTCCACGGCTGTAATTTATTCCATTGCTGTTATTTATTCCATAGCTGTTATTTATTCCACGGCTGTAATTTATTCCATTGCTGTTATTTATTCCATAGC
>CANSII010000004.1 GCA_947646915.1 uncultured Clostridium sp.
ACATAATCAAATATTAATCTTACTATGACGTTATCAAAAATTAATTACACTTAAATAAATTTTTACTTGTAAAATTTTGTAAAATAATATATAATTTTTTATATGCATCGCATTTTTTATAAAGCTAAAAGTTAAAGGAGATAATAATATGAAAAAAATAAAAGAAAGAATTATAGTTTTAAAACAAAATAACAAATTTCTGAATTGGTTATTAAATGTGAAAAATCTAGCAATTATTATACTTTCTTTTCTACTTTTCTGTTATATAATTGCATATTTAAATTCAAACCCTTATAAATATTATTCTCAAATAGATAATCTAACTAATCAAGTAAATGAACTTAATATTAAAAATAAAGAATTAAATCTAATAGTTGAAGATAATAAAAAACAAATAACAAATCTTCAAAATGCTAATAAAATTCTACAAGAGGAAAAGCAAAAATTAGAAGGAGAAAAACAAACACTAGAAAATAAAAAAAATGAACTATCTACAAAAATAGAAGAGCTTGAAAAATTATCAACAGAAAAATCGACAACACCATCAACTAATACTTCTAGTTCTCAAACTCAAAAGTCGTCTAGCTCTAATGCTTCTTCCTTAAACAATGAAAAGTCAACAAGTAAAGCTTCTACAACCAATTCTTCAACTACTAATTCTCAAATGGTTTGGGTTGGTAAAACTGGTACTAAATATCATAATCAAAGTTGTCCAACTTTGAAAGGAAAAGGTCATCAAATAACAATGCAACAAGCACAATCCGAAGGAAGACAACCTTGTAAAGTGTGTCACTAAGTCGTCAAAATGTGGACAAACACCATTTTTAGGTATTTATCCACATTTATTTAACTCCTTATTAATTTTTATTAATTCTATTAGTATTAATTATTTCATAGCTTCTTCTACTGCAACAGCTACTGCAACAGAAGCACCAACCATTGGGTTATTACCCATACCAATTAATCCCATCATTTCTACATGAGCTGGAACTGAAGAACTTCCTGCAAATTGAGCATCTGAGTGCATTCTACCCATTGTATCTGTCATACCATAAGAAGCTGGTCCAGCAGCCATATTATCTGGGTGTAATGTTCTACCTGTTCCACCACCTGAAGCAACAGAGAAATATTTTTTACCTTGTTCAATACATTCTTTTTTATATGTACCTGCAACTGGATGTTGGAATCTTGTTGGATTTGTAGAGTTACCTGTTATAGAAACATCTACTCCTTCCATGTGCATAATTGCAACACCTTCTCTAACATCATTTGCACCATAACATCTAACTTTTGATCTTTCTCCATCTGAATAAGCTATTTCTTGGGCGACATTAACTTTTCCTGTAAAGAAATCAAAATCTGTTTTAACATATGTAAATCCATTTATTCTTGATATAACTTGTGCAGCATCTTTTCCAAGCCCATTTAAAATTACTCTTAATGGCTCTTTTCTAACCTTGTTTGCTGATTTTGCTATACCAATAGCTCCCTCTGCAGCTGCAAAGCTTTCATGTCCTGCTAAAAATGCAAAACATTTTGTTTCTTCTGATAATAACATTGATGCTAAATTTCCATGTCCTAATCCAACTTTTCTATCGTCTGCAACAGAACCTGGAATACAAAATGCTTGTAAACCTTCTCCTATTGCTTTTGCTGCATCTGCTGCTTTTTTACAACCTTTTTTTATTGCAATTGCTGCCCCTAAAGTATATGCCCAAGCAGCATTTTCAAAACAAATTGGTTGTACTCCTTTTACTATTTCATATGGATTAAATCCCTTTTCTTTACATATTTCTAGCGCATCTTCAAAATCTTTTATTCCATATTGTGACATTACTGGTTTTATTTGATCTATTCTTCTTTCATAACTTTCAAATGTTACTGCCATTTATTTTTCCTCCTTATTTTTTCATTCTTTTATCAAATTTCTCTATAGATTAAATATATTCATCTTTAATATTTATATAAATATCTTTTGCAACATCTTCTTTATATGTATGTGTTATTAAATTTCTGTCTTTTAGCATATCCATAAATTTTGATCCATTATCAATATTTTGATATTGATAAGCAGTTCTGATAACAGATCTTAATCCAAATTCATCTAACATTAATTTTACTCTTCACGAGGATCAATCTTCTTAACTGCTTCATCAAATCTTCCATATGTACCAGAAGCCTTTTCAATAGCCTCTTTAGGATCAATACCCTTTTTAATATTATCCATCATCTTACCTAAATGAACATATTTATATCCAATAATTTGATCATCTTTATCCAAACCTAGTTCAACAATATAACCCTCAGCTAAATTTAAATATCTAGGACCTTTTAATTTACTAGAATAAATAGTTCCAACTTGACTTGTATGTCCTTTACCTAAATCTTCAAGTCCTGCTCCTACTGGAAGACCTCCTTCTGAAAATGCTGTTTGTGTTCTACCATAAACAATCTGTAAGAACAACTCTCTCATAGCAGTATTAATAGCATCACAAACTAAATCTGTATTTAAAGCTTCAAGTATTGTTTTACCTGTTAAAATTTCACCTGCCATTGCTGCTGAGTGTGTCATTCCTGAACAACCTATTGTTTCTACTAGTGCTTCTTGAATTATACCCTCTTTTACATTTAAAGTTAATTTACATGCTCCCTGTTGTGGTGCACACCATCCAATACCATGAGTTAAGCCTGATATGTCTTTTATATCTTTTGCTTTTACCCATTTTCCCTCTTCTGGGATTGGTGCTGGTCCATGGTCTACTCCTTTTGCTACTGTACACATTCCTTCTAATTCTTTTGAATAAATCATATTTTTTGCTCCCTTCATTTTTACATAATAAATTTTATTTACTGAAAAATTTTTAAATTTTCAGATTTGTTCTTTAGAATTTCTTCTAAAATCAAATACATAATTTACTTAACTTTCGTTTTTTTAATAGATATAATTGCTTATAGAAAAAAATATATATCTCTTTTCTTTAAAATATAGTTTTACAAAAAACAAAGCTTAAGATAATTTTAATTACTATTAAAAATTAGATGTAAGAGATCAGATTTTAATTTTTAATTTCCGACATTTGACTTTTGTCTTCATCAAAATTTATTATTTGATTTCTTACCTTTTTATTTTCTTTAGTTACATATTCAATATTTTGCTCTTCTAAATAATTTTCTGTATCATAATCTACTATATTCTTTACATTTTTTATGTATATTCCAGTTTCGTAGCGTTCTCTACGTCTTATTACTTTTTCGCCTATTAAATATCTTTGAAGTATTTCTCTTTCATTTTTATTCAGTTTTTCTTCACCTATTCCTAAATATTTGTATCTCCAAATAATATGTCTTTCATAGCTTGAAAACTTTGATTTATTTAAATCTTCATAATCATATTCAACTTTGAACTTAATTCCTTCTATTATCATTGTAACATTTGTCCATGTTGATATTAATTCTTGTTTTTTAAATTCTTCTCTTAAATCTACTATTTTTTTAAAAAGTATATTTACTAATTTAAGATATTTTTTTTCATCTAAATTAAACTTATGTGGTATTTCATAGACATTAACAGGATTCTTTTTGAATATTCCCTTTGGAATATAATAAAAGAATAATTCACCTGTTTTTTGTCCATCTATTAAATCTGTAATAGAAGTATATAAATATAACTTTTCCCACTTTTCTGGAATAATATAGAACAATTTTCTTTGTATATCCTCATACATATCTTTTATTTTCTTTGTATGGTTTAACATATTTACCTCTATTCTTTGCTTTATTTAATAGTTAATTATCTATTTAACTAATAAGCTTTCTCCTGTCATTTCATTAGGTTTTTCTATTCCTATTAAATCAAGCATTGTTGGTGCTAAATCTGCTAATTTTCCATTTTCTTTTAATTTGATGTCTTTGTTTTCTGTTATTAATATTATTGGGACAGGATTTGTTGTATGCGCTGTATGAGGTTCTCCTGTTTTATAATCTATCATTTGTTCAGCATTTCCATGGTCTGCTGTTATAATTAAATTACCATTTTTGCTTTCTACTAATTCTACAACTTTGCCTACACATTCATCAACTGTTTCTACAGCTTTTATTGCAGCTTGTAAACTTCCTGTATGTCCTACCATATCTGTATTGGCATAATTTAATATTATTACATCATATTTATCATTTTTAATGGCTTCACAAACTTTATCTGTCACTTCATATGCACTCATTTCTGGTTTCATATCATATGTTTCAACTTTTGGTGAAGGTACTAATATTCTGTCTTCTCCATTATATTGCTTTTCTTCTCCTCCATTAAAGAAAAATGTTACATGTGCATATTTTTCTGTTTCTGCTATTCTTAATTGTGTTAAATTATTATTAGCTACTACTTCTCCAAATGTATTTTTTATTGCTTCTTTTTTAAATGCAATTTCAACATTTGGCATTGTTTCATCATAGTTTGTAAAACATACATAATACAAATTCATTTTTTTTGTTTCAAAATCATTAAATTTTGGATCTACTATAGCTCTTGTTATTTCTCTTGCTCTATCTGGTCTAAAGTTAAAAAATATTACAGAGTCATTTTCTTCTATTTTTGCTACTGGATCATTTCCATTGCATATTACTGTTGGTTCAACAAATTCATCAAATACTTCTTTTTGATATGAGTCTTCTATTGCTTTTATAACATCACCTGCTTTTTCACCTTCTCCATTTACTAAAGCATTATAACATTTTTGGACTCTTTCCCATCTTTTGTCTCTATCCATTGCATAAAATCTTCCTGATAATGATGCTATTTTTCCAATTCCTTTTTCTTTTATTTTTTCTTGCAATTGTGATAAATAACTTTCTGCTGATGCTGGTGGTGTATCTCTTCCATCTAAGAAGCAATGTATATAAACATCTTCAAAGTCTCTTCTTTTCGCCATTTCTAATAATCCATATAAATGTCTAATATGACTATGAACTCCTCCATCTGATACTAGCCCTAAAATGTGTAATTTTGAGTTATTTTTTTTGCAGTTTTCTATTGCGTTTATAAATTCAGGTATGCTAAAAAAGTCTCCATCTTCTATTGATTTTGTTATTCTTGTTAATTCTTGATATACTATTCTTCCTGCTCCTATATTTGTATGCCCTACTTCTGAGTTTCCCATTTGTCCTTCTGGTAATCCTACTTGTAGTCCACTTGTATATATGTCTGTACTAGGATATTTCTTCATTAGTTTATCTATATTAGGTGTTTTTGCAAGTTTTATTGCGTTTCCGTCTTGATTTTTGTTGTCTCCAAATCCATCTAATATCATTAGCATAGTTAGTTTTTTATTCATTTTCATTAACCTCCATTTTTACAACCTCTATTTTACTAACTTACTTTATTTATCAAAGTTTACTATTTTTTCAAATTCTTCTGTTTTTAAGCTTGCTCCTCCAACTAAGCCACCATCTATATCTGACATTTCAAACAATTCTTTTGCATTTGAGCTTTTTACACTTCCTCCATATTGGATTATAACTTTTTCTGCTACATTTTCCCCATATGTTTCTGCTATTTTATTTCTTATTGCTTTTATACTATTATTTGCATCTTCTGCAGTTGCTGTTTTTCCTGTACCTATAGCCCATATCGGCTCATATGCTATTATTGTTTTTTCAACTTGTTCATTTGATAATCCTTCTAATGCTAATTCAACTTGTTTTGTGATTATTTCTTCTGTTTTGTTTGCTTCTTTTTGTTCTAATGTTTCTCCTACACATACTATTGGTTTTAGTTCATTTGAAAATGCTGTTTTTATTTTTTTATTTATTGTTTCATCTGTTTCATTAAAGTATTGTCTTCTTTCTGAGTGTCCTATTATTACATATTCAACTCCTATTGATTTTAACATTTTTGCAGATACTTCCCCAGTATATGCACCTTTTTCTTCATAATGCATATTTTGTGCTCCTATTTTTAGGTTTGTTCCTTGTACATTTAATAAGGCATAAAATAGGTCTGTGTATGGTACACATAATATTACTTCGTTTTCTGTATCTTTTACTAATGGTGTAAATTTTTCAATAAATTCTATTGTTTCATTTGGAAGCATATTCATCTTCCAATTTCCAGCAATTACTTTTCTTCTCATAAAATCCTCCCTTCTCATCGTTTCGATCTTTGTTATTTTTTTATTTAAGTTCTTTTTTTTTAAGCATATTAATTCTTTCATCAAATTTATCCCATTTAACAAAAGTATAATTTTATTTATCTTGTAAGCATTCTATTCCTGGCAATTTCTTACCTTCTAAAAATTCAAGTGATGCTCCTCCACCTGTAGATATATGTGTCATTTTATCTGATAATCCTGCTTTTTCTACAGCTGCTCCTGAGTCTCCTCCTCCTATTATTGTTGTTGCATCTAATTCAGCTAATTCTTTTGCAATAGCATTTGTTCCTACTGCAAATTGATCAAATTCAAATAATCCAACTGGTCCATTCCATATTACTGTTTTTGCATTTTTTAATTCTTTTTTAAACATTTCAATTGTTTTTTCTCCAATGTCAAATCCTTCCCAATCATCAGGAATTTCTGTCCATGCAACTGTTTTACTTTCTGTATCTGGTTTAAATTCTTTTCCAACCTTTGTATCTACTGGTAATAGCAGTTTTACTCCTTTTTGTTTTGCTTTTTCCATTGCTTCTAATGCAAGATTAATTTTATCTACTTCACATAGTGAATTTCCTACATTATATCCTTGTGCTTTAAAAAATGTATATGCCATTCCTCCACCTATCATTAATGTATCAACTTTGTCTAATAAACTATCTATTACTCCTATTTTGTCTGATACTTTTGCTCCTCCAAGTATTGCCATAAATGGTCTTTCTGGATTATTTATTGCATCTCCTAATACTTTTAATTCTTTTTCTATTAAAAATCCAGATACTGCTGGTATATATTCCGCAATTCCTGCTGTTGAAGCATGTGCTCTATGTGCTGCTCCAAATGCGTCATTTACAAAAATTTCTGCCATTGTTGCTAATTCTTTTGCAAATTGTGGTTCATTATCTGTTTCTTCTCTATGGAATCTTACATTTTCAAGTAGTACTATTTCTCCTTCTTTTAAATTTGCTACTTTATTTTTGGCATCTTCTCCTATTACATCATTTGCCATTATTACTTCTTTTCCCAATAATTTTGATAATTCTTTTGCTACTGGTTTTAATGAATATTCTGGTTTTACTTCTCCTTTTGGTCTTCCTAAGTGTGATGCTAATATTATTTTACAGTTTTGTTCTAATAAATATTTTATCGTTGGTAATGCTGCAACTATTCTTGTATTGTCTGTTATGTTTTTGTTTTCGTCCATTGGTACATTAAAGTCACATCTTACAAATACTTTCTTTCCTTTTAATTCAATGTCTTTTACAGTTTTTTTATTCATTTTTAATCTTCCTTTCTTGGGAATAGAATTTTCGCTTTTTCCCCTTTTATTTTATTAGCTTTTCCAATTTTTTTTAGATAATTCCATTCTATACCAAAAAAGAATACTTTTCAAGTATTCTTTTAATATTTTCAAAATGTTTAAAATTAAACCCTTGATATTTATTACGATAAAATAGTATAATAGTATTGGAGATTGATCTATCTAAGGTCTTAGCAGGTTTCTTTGAAAAGATAGTGATTTTTATACATAATCGCAAGATATTGAAATCATTATAGATAATTACATAGACATACATAATTATAATAGTACTGATACAATAGAATTTATATCAAATAACCTTGTTTCTTCCATTATTTTTACCTCTTTTCTACACATAAATTAACTCCTTTAGTATCATTTCATCAGTAGAATTCTAAATATTATTCATAAGTCCAACACATTTTAATGTGTCTCTACAATATCAATTTTCAGTATCTTAAACGCCTTGGAAAACGGAACTGCAAAATATATATCTTTTTTCTAAATATTATATTTTTGCAAAAAACCGAAACTTAAATTTAATTTCTACTTGAATTTATTTCATTTTTATTATACTATATATAAAATAAAAATAGTAATTATGGGAGGTTAATATGCCAAAATTAACAAAAGAAAAAGAAGTTCTAAATAATACAAAAAAGAAATCAACTGCAAAAATAAATTCATCTTCTAAAACCACAAAAAAAGTGTCTAATTCAAATAAATCTAATTCAAAAAATCTTAAAAATAACTCAACAAAATCTACTAAAAGAGATACAATAAAAAAAGCAAAATCATCTACAAAGAAAAATAATTCTATTGTTGAATATTATGATTTACCATACAGGTATAATCAAACTATTGTAAAAATATTATCACAAACACCAAAATCATTATTTGTTTACTGGGATATTTCTGATGAAGATAGAGAAAACTATAAATTACAATTTGGAGAAAATTTTTTTGAAAATACAAAACCTGTGCTTATTATCTATAATGACACTTTGCACTACAGTTTTGAAGTTGATATAAATGATTTTGCAAATAGTTGGTATTTACATGTAAATGATAGTAAATCTGATTATAGAATTGAACTTGGAAGACGCCCAATAAATAATAATGAAAAAATAGAAAAAAAATATGTTTATATAACATCTTCAAATAGAATTGAAGCTCCAAATGATCACATTTTGTTCAATAAAGATCAAAAAATGATTTATTTTAGAAATGTAAAAACTAATCAAGAAACAAAAAAGTCAGTTTCTAATTTGTCTTTTATTAGAAATATGGGTAAAATTTATAATATTTATGATTTATATAAAAAGATTTATAAAAATGAAAATGTAGAAGAAATTTATGATTTATCAAATCCATCATCACATCCATCTTCTCAACTTAACAATATATGATATCGAAGGGAGAATTAAAATGCAACAAAAAAAGGGCTATGTAAGTTTTGTATTACATGCACATCTTCCATTTATACATCATCCCGAAAGTGATGATTATTTAGAAGAATCATGGTTATATGAAGCTATCTCAGAAACATATATACCATTACTTACAAATTTTAAAAAATTAGTTGATGAAGGTGTTAAATTTAGAATTACAATGTCTATTACTCCTCCTCTTCTATCCATGCTAGACAATAAACTTTTACAGAAAAAATATATCAAATATTTAAAAAAATTAATTGAACTTTCAGAAAAAGAAGTTAAAAGAACTATTAAAGATAAAGAATTAAATAAATTATCACACTATTACCTTGATAGATATTCAAATGATTTACATTTATTTAAAGATGTTTATAAATGTGATTTAATCAGTCAATTTAAGCATTTTCAAGACATTGGAGTTTTAGAAATAATCACATGTGGTGCAACACATGGTTATTTTCCTATATTATATGTAAATGAAAAAACTGTAAAAGCACAGATTGCTGTTGGTGTTAAAACATATGAAAAATATTTTGGAAAAAAACCTCGTGGAATTTGGTTACCTGAATGTGGATATGTTCCTGAAGCTGATAAATATCTAAAAGAATTTGGTATAGAATATATAATAACAGAGTCACATGGAATTTTATATGCAGATCCTACACCTATATATGGAACATTTTCTCCTATTGTATCTCCTGAAGGTGTAATCGCATTTGGTCGTGATATTGAATCTTCAAGACAAGTATGGAGTTCAATAAATGGTTACCCTGGTGATTTTAATTATAGAGAGTTTTATCGTGATATTGGTTATGAAGCTGATTATGATTATATAAAACCATATATTGCACACAATGGAGTTAGAGTTCATACTGGAATTAAATATCATAGAATTACTGGAAAAACCGAGTATAAAGAATATTATAATCTTAAATGGGCTATGGATTCTGCAGAAAAACAAGCAGGTCATTTTTTAGATTGTAGAACAAATCAAATTAATGATTTAGCAAAATATATGGATAAGCCTCCAATAATCTTATGTCCTTATGATGCTGAACTTTATGGCCATTGGTGGTATGAAGGTCCATATTGGCTGTATATATTATTTAAAAAAATTTATTATGATGATTGTAATTTTGAATTGATAACACCTTCAGAATATATAGATAAATATCCTGAAATACAAGTATGTTCCCCTTGTCGTTCTAGTTGGGGTGCAAATGGATATAGTGAAGTATGGCTTAACCCATCAAATGATTATGCTCACAGGCATTTACATATTGCTGGTGATAGAATGTGTGAATTGGCTTATTTATATCCAAATGCAAAAGTTTTAAAGAAAAAAGCCTTAAATCAATGTGCTAGAGAATTATTACTAGCACAAAGTAGTGATTGGCTATTTATTATTACAAATGGTACAATGGTTGATTATGCTAAAAAGCGTATTAAAGATCACATTGGTAGATTTACAAAATTATATAATCAAATAAAAAAAGATGAAATTGATGAAGAATTTTTAAAAGACATATCTAAAAAAGATTGTGTATTTTCTGATATAGATTACAATATTTATAATTAGAATTAATTTAGCCTAATAATATGAATTTTCAAAAATCCCGTTCTCCAAGGCGTTTAAAATAGTAAAAACTCAAAGTAAATAGACACACTATAACGGATTAAAGTAAATAACGACTCATAGTCGAACTCATTTTTTCAAATTAATATTATTAGGCTTTAATTAATTTTATTTTTTCATTTATAATCATTACTGTTTTTTTCTTAAGTCAAGCTCCTTTTTTAGTAATCTGCATATTATAATGTATAACTTTTGGAAATTTAGTAGATACTAATATGGAGGGGAGAAAATTCATGAAATCAATTTGTATAAAAACTAATAATTCAAATTTACTTGATTATCTACTAAATGAGCTTGATTATATTGATCTAGATCATATCTATATTTCCCAAAAACAATTTAGGCATTATAAAAACATAATTATACATTATAAGGGTACTAATGACATAGCTTTTATACATGAACTTTCTTGTATTTTGTCCTGTTTAATAATTGACGAAATTGAAGAAAATCTTTTAAAGAAGTTAATTAATCAAAATTACTTTTATTTTGAATCATTAGAAAAAAAGAAAATTCTAAATATGTGTTTTGAAATTTTCGCAGATGATTTTAATAAATATTTTGATATTAAATACTCTAATTTAATAAAATTATTTTCATCATATTTGTCGGATAATAAATCAATTATTCTTTCTGGTTTTATTAATTTTAGAATTAAAGATTATATTAAAATCTTAGAAAATGTTGTTGATGAGGCTGTAAGTAGTTATGTTATCGAAAAAGAATATTTTGAATTTGTTTCTCTTTTAAAGATGTATATTTCTTCTCAGCCTTGCAATCTTGATATTGTGCATCTAATATATACTAGCGAAAATTCTATTTTGTTAGATTCAGATAAAAATATTATTAATGTTTCTGATGACATTTTTAAAGCAAAATATTTGTCTGATATCACTTTTTCTTCAAATGATTATGCTTTAAATGGATTACTAACTCTTATTCCTAAAAAAATTTATATCCATATTATTGATAATTCTGTTGACGAATTTATTCATACATTAAGTCTTATATTTGAAGATAGAGTTGAAATATGCTCAGATTGTAACATTTGTAAAATTTATAAAAAAACTAAAACGAAAAACACATTTATATAACGTCCATTTGGGACGTTTTTTTGGACATTAATTAGTAATAATTCTATAAATTTTGAATAGATATAATATATATAGCTATACCTAAGACAAGAGAAAGGAATAAGAATATATATGTTTAATGTTACAGTTTTAAGAATGAAAGATTTAGTAAAATATCTTATAGGATTTACATTAACAATATGTGTTGTTATATATAGTATAAAATATTTTTCAAATATAACAGGAAAATCAAATGAGAATAATAAGATAAGTAAAAATTTAAGTAGTTTATCAACAAAAAGCTTTACAGAATGTTTAGATAAGACAGTTCCTGCAATGTCATCAATAAAAGAAGATCACAACAGTATAGAAGAGATAGAAGAACAAGATAAAACAAGCTTTCTACAACAAATATTGCAAACTCAAATAAGTAGTATTAAAGGATTAGAGGAAGTTGAAAAAATTAGTAATACTAAAAAGGAAAAAGATTCAGAAGAAAATAAAACAAATGATAATGATCAAGATAAACAAGATGAAAATAATGAAAATAATAATGTTGAATTAGCTAAAACAGAGGGAATTCATACAGAAGTTGTAACACAAAATCCAATAAAAGAAAGTTTTAATGTTCAATATGGTAATGTAAAAATAAAAAATCAAACATCATATCAATTATCAGAAGATATGTTGATACCAAATATAAATATAGATAATAAAAATGTAATCATCTTTCATACACATAGTTGCGAAAGCTATACAGCAAGTGAACAATATCCATATACCCCAACAGGAAATTTTAGAAGCACAGATTTAAATTTTACAGTAACAAGAGTTGGAACTGAATTAACAAATTATTTAAATAAATATAATATAAGTGTAACTCATGATACTTCATATCATGATTATCCAGCATATAATGGTTCATATACACGTTCTTTAAATACTGTTGAAAATATTTTAAAAACTTACTCTTCAGATATTATAATAGATTTACATAGAGATGCAATAGGTTCAAGAGAAGATTATGCTCCTACTGTAAAAATTGGTGAAGATTATGCTGCTCAGATAATGTTTGTTATTGGTACAAATGATGGTGGTTTATGGCATCCAAATTGGAATCAAAATTTGAAATTTGCAATAAAAGTTCAAGAAAAAGCTGAAGAGATGTTTCCTCGGTTTGTTTAAGCCTATTATGCTTACTACTTCTAGATATAATCAACATACTGGCAAATATGCTAATATTATTGAAGTTGGTTCTACTGGGAATACTTTGGAACAATGTTTAAATAGTATGAAATATTTATCAGCTGTTTTAAATCAAGTTATGACACAATAATGTTCAAGAAGTCAGATGTTAGATGTTGAAAATTAGAAATAATCTAATAAATCCAACTTCTGACATCTGACTTCCTACATCTAAACATATTACAAACTATCTAAATATTCTAGTACATTCAAGTTCTTATCATTAAAATTCATATAATAATATTTCTTACCAGAACGAATTGTCATATATACATCATCTAGAACAACAGCGCAAAGCTTTTTTCCAGAAGAATTTATTAAAGTATATTTCTTATTTTTACAAGCAACAACAACATTATAATCTGGAATAAGTAATAAATTAATTGCATCTTTATTACTTGAAGCTATATATCCAAAACTATCATATTCAAAATCAGCAATCATATTTCCATTTTTATCAAATAATCCCCATAATTTACCCTGTTTTACAGGAATTAGATTATTTACTAAAACATATTTATTTTTTATATCATTTTGAGCAAACTTAGTATTATCAATACCTATTTCATCATACTCAATATATAATTTTATATTTCCCTTTGAATCCATAATTCCATATTTTCTATCTTTCTCAACTAAAAATAGATCTAAATCACTATCTATTAATTTCAAGTCATCATATAAAATTTGAATCTTAGTTTCTCTTTTAGCAGACATAAGCCCTACTTTTCCATCACTCTCAACCAAAAAATCTCCCATATTTGGAATAAATTCTATGTTATCATATTTTGCTTCAAGTACTACATTTCCTTTTAAATCAATAACTCCAAAAACATTGTTTTTCTCTTTTTCTACAATTAACATATTATTTAATATAGCCTTTTGATTATTAAATTCATTATTAATTTTTTCATATCCATTATCTAAGGCCATAGTATTATAGCTTTCTACTAAATATGGCATTGTATATATAACAACCCTTTTATTATTTACATCATATTGAAATGATACATTAAATGCTAGTTCTAATCCTTCTGATGTTGTATACAATACTCCATTCATTGCCTTTACTGGTTTAGAAGTATAATAATAATCATAGTTTAAATCTTTATTTGATGTTAGTAACTTATATATTTTATTAGAATTTAAAGAAAAATTGGCAATTTCGTTACTGCATTCAACATAGCATTTACTTGTGTCTTCAGATTTATTTGAATATTCACCATTATAACTTTTATATCCTAAATATGAAGCTACCTCTTTTATTGGGAAATATACTGTACCATCATCTTCTATTACCATCATTTCTTTTACTTTGTCATTTTGCTTTCCATCAATATATAACATTAATGTATTATTTTTCATATATACTATAGTTACAATTATTCCAATTATTGCAACTAATAAAATCGCCATAACAATTATTATGATCCTTACTAATTTTTTTGAATTATCAGGCTTTTTTTCTTCAAAACTCTCATCTATTAAATTCATTTGTACTCAACTCCTAACATTTTTTATTCTACAAGTTAATATTTATACCCATATTTTTTATAAAATTCTTCTTTAAAAGTCAATAAATTATCATTCTCTATCTCTATTCTAACCCTTTTCATTAAATTAGTCAAGAATCTTAGATTATGAATAGACAATAAACGTACACCTAATATTTCATTAGCTTTTATTAAATGTCTAATATATGCCCTAGAGTAATTTTTACATGTATAACAATCACATTCTGAATCTAATGGATTCCAATCTCTTTCATATGTCGCATTTCTAACAACCACTTTGCCATTTGATGTCATTGCTGTTCCATTTCTTGCTATTCTTGTTGGTAAAACACAATCACACATATCTATTCCTGCAATTGCAGCCTCAATTAAGTAATCTGGAGTTCCAACTCCCATTAAATATCTAGGCTTATCTTTTGGCATTAATGGTGCTGTATAATTCAATATATCTAAAAACTCATCTTTTGGCTCTCCTACACTAATTCCACCTATAGCATACCCAGGTAAGTCTAATTTTATTAAATCTTTTACACTTTGGCTTCTTAAATCTTTATAGAACCCCCCTTGAATAATACCAAATAATGCTTGATTTTCTGTAATGTGTGCCTCTTTACATCTTTTTGCCCATCTTGTTGTTCTTTCCATTGATTGTTTAGTATAATCATATGTTGCAGGATATTCTACACACTCATCAAAAGCCATTATAATATCTGCACCTAAATCTTCTTCAATTTTCATTACTGACTCTGGTGAAAAGAAATGTTTACTTCCATCTAAATGAGATTTAAACTCAACTCCATCTTCAGTAATTGTACGTAAATCTCCTAAACTAAAAACCTGAAAACCTCCACTATCTGTCAAAATTGGTCTATCCCAATTCATAAAATTGTGAAGCCCTCCTGCTTCTTTTACAATATCTTGTCCTGGTCTTAAATATAAATGATATGTATTTGATAATATTATTTGTGCTTCTACTTCTTCTTTTAATTCTTCTGGCGTCATTGATTTTACAGTTGCTTGTGTGCCTACTGGCATAAATATTGGTGTTTGTATATCTCCATGTGGTGTATGTATTACTCCTCTTCTTGCTCCTGTTTGTTTACATTCGTGTAAAAGCTCATATGTTACTGCTGGTTTCATTTTTCTCTCCTCATATATATTTATTAAAAAATCAATTACAGCCTAATAATATTAATTTCAAAAAATGAGTTCGACTATGAGTCACTTTTCATTTCAAACCATTATAGTGTGTCTCTAAAATATGACTGTTTAGTATCTCAAACGCCTTGAAGAACGGAATTTTTGAGAATTCATATTATTAGGCTTATATGTTTATAATATGCACATTGCATCTCCAAAGCTGAAAAATCTATATCTTTCTTTTACAGCTTCTTGATACGCCCCCATTATATAGTCCTTACCTGCTAAAGCTGATACTAACATTAGTAAAGTTGATTGTGGTAAGTGAAAATTTGTTATTAATCCATCTATACATTTAAATTTGTAACCTGGATATATAAATATTTCTGTATCTCCTTCTGTTTCTTTTAAGATTCCTTCTTCATCTGCCACTGATTCTAATACTCTACAAGATGTTGTTCCTACAGCTATAACTTTTTTTCCTTGTTTTTTTGTTTCATTTATTTTTTCTGCATCTTCTTTTTTTATGTAATAATGTTCTGAGTGCATTTCATGCTTTTCAACTTCATCTTCTTTTACTGGTCTAAATGTTCCTATTCCAACATGTAATGTTACATTTGCTATTTTTATCCCTTTATCTTCTATTTTTTGTAGTAGTTCTGGTGTAAAGTGTAGTCCCGCTGTTGGTGCTGCTGCTGATCCATTATATTTTGCATATACTGTTTGATATCTGTCTCTATCTTTTAGCTCTTCATGTATATATGGTGGTAATGGCATTAGTCCAATTTTGTCTAGTATTTCATTAAATAATCCATTATATTTGAACTTTACTTTTCTTGTTCCTCCTGCCATTGTGTCTACTACTTCCGCTTTTAGTATTCCATCTCCAAATATAACTTTTGTTCCTACATGTAATTTGTTCCCTGGTCTGACTATACTTTCCCAAATGTCTCCTTCTATATTTTTTAATAATAAAAATTCTACATTTGCTCCAGTTTCTTTTTTCCCATATATTCTTGCTGGTATTACTTTTGTGTTGTTTCTTACTATACAATCTCCTTCTTCTAGATATCCAATTATATCTTTGAATATTTTATGTTCTATTGTTTGTTTTTCTCTATTTAATATCATTAATCTTGATTGATCTCTATTTTTTATTGGTACTTGTGCTATTAGTTCTTCTGGTAAATTGTAGTTAAATTCTGATACTTTCATTGTTGCTCCTCTCTTTGCTTGATTTTTCGTTATTCAAATATTTCTTATTTTCATATTATTTCTCCATTGTTTCTTTATTTTTTTCTTCTTATTATCCAGTTTTCTTCACATTTTATTGGTAATTTAATTAAAACTTTTTGCCCTTTAACACCTGGGCTAACTGCTTCTATTTCTTCTAGTGTTTCATAGTCCCATAATTTTTCAATTTCAAATTCCTTAGGTTCTAATACATTAGGAATTATTATTTCCATAATATCTCCAACTTTTAATTTATTTTTTATTTCTATTGTTGATTTTTCTTCACTATATTCTATAACTTTTCCACCAAATTCATATGTATCATTATATTGTCTTCCACTTAAATCTTGTATGTCTTTATTATTTCTATCATTAAAATAGAATGTGGTGAATTCTCTTGTTTTAGATTTTTCAATCTCTTTTAAATATTTAGTAAAATCATAATTTTTTGGATTGTTCATATAATCATCAATGGCATTTCTGTATACATTTATTACACTTGCTATATAATACTCTGTTTTTAATCTTCCTTCTATTTTTAAGCTATCAATACCCATATCAATTATTTTTGGTATTTCTTTAATTAAGCATAAATCTTTTGATGAAAATATGCTTGTACCATATTCACTTTCTTCAATTGGCATTAAATTTCCTGGATTATTTTTCTCTTCTGCATATAAATTGTATGACCATCTACAGCTTTGTGCACAGTCTCCTAAATTTGCACTTCTTCCACATAAAAAGTCACTTAGAAAACATCTTCCTGAAAATGCAAAACATATTGATCCATGTCCAAACATTTCTACTTCTAGTTCTTTCGGTTTGTTTTCCATTATGTATTTTAATTGTTCTTTGTTTATCTCTCTTGCCATTATTACTCTTTTAGCTCCATTTTTATACCAAAATTCACAATCTCTTAAACTTACTATATTTGCTTGTGTGCTTATATGTATTGGTACATTTGGTGCATATTGTTTTAGTGTCTCTATTACTCCTCCATCTGCTGCTATTATCGCATCTGGTTTTACTTCATTTAGTATTTTTGACATTTCAATTATTTCTTCATACTTTTCGTCCCATGCAAATATGTTTAGTGTTACATGTACCTTTTTTCCAATACTGTGTGCATATTTTATTGTTTTTATTAGATCATCATTGTTCATATCAGCTCTTGTTCTTAATGATAATGATGATGTTCCACAATATACTGCATCTGCTCCATATAAAAATGCTGTTTTTGCTTTTTCAAATGATCCTGCTGGTGCTAATAACTCTATTTTTTTCATTTTTTATTATTCCTTTCACTTTGTTCAATATCATTGACATTATTATACTATTTTTTATGGATATTGTAAACAATCTATTTTTTTAACTTTCGTTTTTTTATTTTATAAATTTAATTATAGAAAAAAAGATATATATTTGCTTTTTTTGTTAAATTAATGTATAATATATATGTTATGTAAAGGAGGGAAAATTTACAAATGAACACTATCGATTATTTTAAACAAAAGCTAAAATTTGAAAATCCAAATCCAGAACAAGTAGACATGTATAAGAAAATAGGTTCTTTAATGAAAAAATATCAAGAAAATAATTCATTTGAAAATAGAGAATTTTTATGTTATTTAAGTGCTACTATATTTTTGCTATATAAAAATAAATTTCCTCAGCTTAGTATACATATATCTTTTAGAACTAAAGGAGATCAAAGTTTTATAGTAAATATAAACAATGAATTTAACGAATTTATGACTGATTTAAATATTACTTCTGAATGGAATACTTTTGAAACTTTAAAAGATTTATCAGGTATGCGAATTGTTTTAAATGATATTAATAATTCTATTCCACCAACTCCTGAATTTGAAGAATTAATGAATGATATAGATGTAAAAAAAGCCGTCAATAATTCAAATCATAATTCCAAGATTATAAAAGAAGTTAATAATTTTATAAATTCTTCTATTAAAACAAAAAAAGATTTTATGCAACTAAAATATAAACTTTTAAAAACATTAGATAATATTACTCCAAATGAGTTTACAAAAGAGCGAAAACTTGAACCTTCTTTTAAAGAACTTTTTAATCAATATAAAATAGAATATAAATATTATATAGAACACCAAGAAAGTTTTAATATTAATGCTTCAACTTCTGAAATAAATGAACTTAAAAATTTTCTACAAAATTTATACTTAAGGCAAAATGATGAACTACAAACTATAATAATAAATAAAACACTTCCTATGATTCTTAATGATTCTATTATTACTAATGCTTTACAAACATCTTATAAGTTTGATAAACATCCATATAAACCAAATGGTTTTACTGCACGTTATGATAATTTAAAAACTCCTTTTGGTAATATTGAACTACAATCACAATCAAGCAAAGCATATTATGCTCAAACAAAAGGTAGCGCATATCATAGTGGAGTATTAGGAAAAAATATTGATATTGAAGAATATTTTGAATTAGTTGACCCAAACGATAAACATTCTTTATCATATTACTTAGAATCTCTTGATTCTATTTCAGCAGATTCATTAATATCACCTTATGAATTACCTAAATTTAAAACAAAACAAGAAAAATTAGTTTTTTTTAAAACTCCTAAAGGAATTGCTTATAAAAATTCTGAAAAATATCGTAATCTTCTTAAACATATAAAGATTAAAGATACAATGGAAGTATTACCAGCAGTTTTACCAAAAAAAGTATATTATAAAGAAGGTAATGTTATAACAAATAGAATAAATCAAAAAAAATTACAAGAATGTATAAAAACTGGTGAAATAAAATTAAAAACTGTTAATACTAATGATTACTTATTATCTACTGCACTTTCATTATCTCCATATATGAATATATGTAGTGCAGGTCATACTTCATATACAACTGCTAGTATACATCACAAAAAAATAATTGGAGAATTCGCAGAAGTTTTAAGAAAAAAAGATTGTAACACCTGTCTAAGAGATTTATTAATTAGAAGAGTCGAAGACTTAATTGAAACTTATAGACCATTTTTTAATAATATAGATAGTTTAGAAGTTTCTAATTCAATCAAAACTTCCTTAAAAATAGTAAAAAAACATGATGATATAGCTAATAGTTTGCCAAAAGACTTATCTTTTAAAAATATAGCATCTTATGCAGAAAAACTTAGAAATTTTACTAATAATAGAAAACAGAAAGAAGAAGATTTTTTAGAATATTAAACGTGCCAAAGGGGTCGTCCCTTTTTGGCACGTTTTTACGACTTTATTCTACTAATCGCTAATCCATCTCCAACCTCTAGTATTTCAGTCTCTAAATCAGTGTTTTCAGAAACTTCTTTAATATACTGTCTTAAATTTCTAACAGCAGTCCTTTGTTTATGTTTATTATAGTCGCTCATAACATAACCCTTATATAAAATATTATCTGCAAAAATTATGCCTTTTTTATTAATTAATCTTAAAGCTTGTTGTAAAAAAAATGGATATTTTCCTTTTGCAGCATCAATAAATATCATATCATATTTTTTGTTTAATGTTGGTAAAATTTCAACTGCATCTCCTTCATATATATTTATTTTTTCTTCTACTTCAACTTTTTTTATATTAATTCTTGCTTCTTTTACTCTTTCAGCTTCTCTTTCAATTGTGTCTATAACTCCATGTTCAGCAAGAAATTCTGAAAAGCATATGGCAGAATATCCTACTGCTGTTCCTATTTCTAATATTCTTTTTGGTGGGTTGTTTTTTATTTTCTCTTCTATTACTTCTAATGTGTCATCCATTATTATTGGAATATGTTCGCTAATTGCTTTTTGCTTTATTTTCTCTAATTTATCTTTATCCATAATTAATCACATTTATCTTTCTTCTTCATCAATATTATTGTTTGATGGTTCGTTATTTTGTTGATCTTTAATTTCCATCATGTGTTTTTTCTGTTTTTTTGTGTTAATTACTTGTTGGACATATCTACTATTAATCAAATTTTGAAGATAATTTCTTTTATTATCTAAATAGCTAAGTTTATTTATTATTGGGTCACTCATAACTCTATTAATAGCTTGTTCTTCTGTATTACCATCAAATACTATATAATGTGTTAACATATCGATTACTGTATTTCTATTTAATGTATCAATTTTTTTAGTTTTTGGTATTACTTTCTTTTCAAAACGTTCATCCATAATAGCACCATTAATATTATAAAATGGCATCCCATTTTGGACTCTTGTTACTCTAGGCTTTTGACGCATTTAATCTTACTCCTTCTATATATTTTATATAACTGTCCATTTAGGGACAGTCCCCAAATGGACATAGATTTTATTTATTTCTGTTTGCTCTTTCTCTTTCTTTTGAGTCTAATATTTTCTTTCTTAATCTTATAGATTTTGGTGTTATTTCAACTAATTCGTCATCTTGTATAAATTCTATAGCTTTTTCTAATGACATTTGAATTGGTGGTACTAATCTTAATGCATCATCAGATCCTGATGCTCTAGTGTTTGTTAAGTGTTTTTCTTTACATACATTTATTGCTAAATCTTCACCTCTTGAATTTAGTCCTACTATCATTCCTTCATATACATCTACTCCTGGTCCTATAAATAATTCTCCTTTATCTTGTGCATTGTATAGTCCATATGTTATTGATTTTCCTGCTTCAAATGCTACGATTGTTCCTCTGACACGTGCTTGTATTTCTCCTTTGAATGGTTCATAGCTGTCAAATATGTGGTTCATTATTCCTTCTCCTTTTGTATCTGTAAGGAATTCTGTTCTATATCCTATTAATCCTCTTGCTGGTATTTTAAATTCTATTTTTGTATGTCCTGCCTCTGCTGGTTCCATGTTTATCATTTCTGCTTTTCTTCTTCCCAGTTTTTCTATAACATTTCCTACACAGTCATCTGGTACATTTACTACTAACAATTCAATTGGTTCACTTTTTACTCCATCTATTTCTTTAATTATAACTTTTGGTCTTGATACTAAAAGTTCAAATCCTTCTCTTCTCATTGTTTCAATTAATACTGATAGATGTAGTTCTCCTCTTCCTGATACTTCAAATGAGTCAGGTGTTTCTGTTTCTTTTACTCTTAGTGATACATTTCTTTCTAATTCTTTAAATAGTCTATCTCTAATATGTCTTGATGTTATAAATTGCCCTTCTTTTCCTGCAAATGGTCCATTGTTTACACTAAATGTCATTGATACTGTTGGTTCGTCAATATCTACAAATGGTATTTTTTCTGGATTGTTGAAGTCACATATTGTGTCTCCTATATTTATTTCTGCTAGTCCTGCAAGTTCAATTATATCTCCTGCTTTTCCTTCTTCTACTTCTACCTTATTTAATCCAACATGTGTGTATACTTTTGCTATTCTTCCTTGTGTTATTTTATCTTCTTTTCCACATATCGCAACTGGCATTCCTGTTTTTATTATTCCTCTTTCAACTCTTCCTACTGCTATTCTTCCTACATAATCATCATAATCTATATTAGACACTAACATTTGTGCTGTTCCTTCTTCATCACAGTTTGGTGCTTTTATTGTTTTTATTATTGTTTCAAATAAACATGATAAGTCTGTTGTTTCTTCTGCTAAGTCCATTTTTGCTATTCCATTTTTTGCTGATGCATATACTACTGGGAAGTCTAATTGCTCATCTGTTGCATCTAATTCTATAAATAATTCTATTACTTGATCTACTACTTTTTCAGGTGTTGCTCCTGGTCTGTCTATTTTATTTATTACAACAATTGGTTTTAGTCCTAAAGCTAATGATTTTTTTAATACTTCTCTTGTTTGTGGCATTGCTCCTTCAAAGGCATCAACTAATAATAGTACTCCATCAACTGTTTTTAATACTCTTTCAACTTCTCCTCCAAAATCAGCATGTCCTGGTGTGTCAACTATGTTTATTTTTACGTCTCCATGCATTACTGATGTGTTTTTTGATAGTATTGTTATTCCTCTTTCTTTTTCTTGGTCATTTGAGTCCATTACTCTTTCTTGTACTTGCTCATTTTCTCTGAATATATGACTTTGTCTTAATAGTGCGTCTACTAGTGTCGTTTTTCCATGGTCTACGTGTGCTATTATTGCTATGTTTCTTAATTTTTCATTATTCATTTTTATTTCCCCTTTATATTTATTTATATATTTATAATTAATTTTTATTTATCCTTTTAATTTTAAAATTATACTACTAAATTAATTTATTGTCAATTGAATTTTATGTAAATTTATAAAATTTTATGATTAATTTATGATAATGTCTTAAGAAGTAACTTAAAAAAATGCCACAAAGTAGAAATAATAAGTCACAGAAGTGTATTGTTATAAAAAATGAAAAGAAATCAGAAATAAAAATAAAACAAAAAAAATCTTGGATTTTCTAAAACTTTATGGATTTCTAAAAAGAGACGCTACATTGTAGCGTCTCTTTTATAAGTCTTAGACCAAATATACAGAAAATTAGAACTTTAAAACGTTACATCCCATTTTATTTTTTTAATATTTTGGTTGCTATTTTTTATTATGTTATATACATTTTTATTTAATTCTTCGAACTTAGGATGACAGCTTAGGTCAATGTATTTCCCATCAAGCCTGTATTCATTGCAATCTCTATTGAGAAAAAACGGATAATTCTTCCAAATATCCTGCTTCTTTGGATCTGTCAAATCCATTTCCACTTTTGCTTGTTTTGCTATACCATGCAAGGTTTCAGAATAGCCCTCTGCAAACCCCAATACAAACATGTGCATTCCATTCGGAAAGAAACGTTCAAAATACTCCTCATTAAAAACTAAGCCATATCCAACGCCACAAACAATTTCCGACAGCCGCAGGTACTTATCTTCATATCTTGTATTTACTGTCAACTCATCAGGTTTTCCATTTTCTCTAATGTCTAAAACATTTTTATCAACTACCATTTTGATTAAGAAATTTAAAGGAATTCCTTCAATCTGCTGTTCACTTATTTCGTCAGGTAATATCAAAAAACAAAACTAAAATTCTCTTTCTACTTTGTAAGTTCAATAATACTTCCCATAATTTCCTTTGTAACCTTATCAATAATTTCCTTATCTTTGCTACCCTTATACTGACTAAAATCTAAAGGTTTACCATATTTAACAGTCAATCTTTTATGTTCTTTTCTTCCACCTGAAATACCACAAGGAACAACATTAGCACCGCTTCTTAATGCAAAAAAAGCAGCACCATCTTTAACTTCTTCACCTTTCGCTAAACCATTTCTTGTTCCCTCTGGAAATAAAGCTAAGCAATCACCATTTTTTAAAGTTTGTAAAGATTCTTTTAAAGCTTTAACTTCTTTTGAATCTCTTTTTACAAGTATAGCATCAAATATAAAACCTAGAAAAGCTAAGAATTTACTTTTTGTCAACTCCTCTTTAGCTAAAAATCTTGCATATCTTCCACAAGTAACTTCTATTAAAGGAGGATCTAAAAAACTTCTATGATTACCACATATAATAACAGCCCCTTCTTTAGGAATATTTTCTTTTCCAATAACTTTAAATCTATAAACCACTTTACAATAAATATATATTGCTCCTTTAACAATACCTCTAGCAATTGCCTTCAACACATTCTTCATTACAAATCAAACTCCTTCTTCAAAAAACTTAAATTTGAACCAATTTCCAACAATCTATTCAGGCACATAAACATTTCTTACAACAACATCAAATTCTTCAATATTCATAGCTGTCAACTTTTCAATTTCTTTCCTAGACTTATCTTTAAATAACTTAATGCCTTCAATCAAATTAAAACCATAAACTACTGTAACTTCCATATATAGCTTTACACCTTCACCAAAACTATCGACTCTAATTTTTTGAACTTTATAAATCCCCTCTGTTTTGTCAGCCAAAAACTCTAAAATTTGCCTAAAAACAGTATCAGAAATTGTAAACTTTCCTAAATAACTAAAAGTAGGTCTAATAATTGATTTTTCTGAAATATATGGTTGATTGCCTTTACCCTTTGACTTAAATATTTGTAAAGGATCTAGCAAATAGCCTGAAAAATCTTTTTTAATCTCAAAAGTAGGAACAGGAATAACATGTTTTCCCTCTGTAACTCTTATCCTTCTTGCAGTTTCCATTTCCTCTTGAGTTGCAACATCTGAAATATATGTAGTTTCAGATATTTCAGGCAATCCTAAATTATTTGCAATTTTTTTAACCATACCATCTGAAGTTCCTAAAATTAATATACTATTTGGTTTATATTTTTTTAAAGCTTCTACAATTTCCTTTTTTTCATCATCTTCATAAAATAGAGCATGTTTAACTGTTTCAATTTTTGTAGGGGCTTTTTTTGCAGATTCTCCTGCAATTACTTCATTCTCTTTTATTAATAGCCCATCATCTATAATAAAACTTATATTTTTTTCACTAGCAACCATTTGAGCTCTATAACTCTTTCCAGTCCCTGATGGACCTACAAAAGCATATACTTTTATCTTTTTATTATCTTTTGTCAAAAGATCTCTTAATAACATTTTTATGTCCTCCTACTACTTTTCTTTTTAATATAAATATATAACTACTAATTTAAGTTTTGTTTTTTATAACTATAAATTTAATTATAGAAAAAAGATATATTTTTGCAAAAAACCGAAACTCAAATGATTTAACAATCTAAAAAAATATATATATTTTTATGGTAAATAGAAAAGTTAAACAATATTTAATAATTATTTTCACTCAAATTTGGATAAGTAAACACCTTACCATCTTGTGTAAATTGACCTTCTGGATGATGATTATTACTAAACTCATTTTCACCCTTTAAAAAATATTTATATTTTAGAGAATTTGTAAGTATACCACCACCAATCAAAATTGGATCATCCCAAGTACAATCAATAGCATACCAAATACCATTTATCTGAACATAATTCCATGCATGATTTTCCGTTTGTCCTTTTGAATTTGTTGCTTTACCAATTATAATAACAGAAGGAATGTCTAAAGCATCCATTAACACCTTAAAAGCTTCTGCATATCCCTCACAAACACACTTTTTATTTACTAAAGCACCATAAATATTATATATATTATCCTCAGAAACAGAAGTATCATATTCAATGCTCTCAACCAAATAATCATGAACTACTTTAATATTTGCATATGTATCCACCTTTTTATTCTGAACAAAATATCTTTTTACTTTCTCAATTTCATTCAATGCTACCTCTACATGTTGCTGTGTAGGAAACTCATCAAACAAATAATTCTCAGATTCACCTTGATTCAAATATACTCTATATGTAACTTTATTTAATCTTTTAGTAGTTTCTATATTCAAACGAACTTTTGAAAAATCTATATAAAATGTATCTAGATTATCATATGTATAAGCCTCTATAGCAGATTGATAATAATCTCCTAAGATCTCTTGCCCATTAGATTTAGAAAGTATATCTGAAAATACTGTTCCAAAATTAATTTCATATGTTCCTGTCTTCATATTATCTTTATTTTTTTCTAAAGCATCATATAATATTTTTGAATAATTATCTAGTTGATTATAAAAAAACTTTTTAGATGCATTATTACTCGTTTCTTCAATTTGATTTCTAACTTCGCCTGAAGACAACAAATTTTCAGATACCTCAGGTGATTGAATTTCTCCTTCTTTGTTTTCTCCAGCTATTATTATATTAGATACAAATGATTGAACTTCATCAACTATATCTGTTTTATTTATATCATTATATATTATTATTCCTAATACTATCAATATTGCAAATATTAATATTGTTATAACTGTCATAATAAATGATGTAATTTTACTTTTCATTTTTTCAACTCTCTTTCATATATAGTAGTTTAAACTAATTTTATTATATCATTTTCTCTTGTTAAAAACTAGTATATTTTCAATTTTTTTGGTAATAATATGTCTAAATAAATTTGTCCATTAGGGACGTTTCTTTTTGGGCAAAAATGTTCATTTTGGGACACATCTTTAAGATTGGAGAATTTTGAACAAAAATGTCCAAAAAGAAACGTCCCTAATGGACATAATGGAAG
The DNA here is from genome assembly GCA_947646915.1 of uncultured Clostridium sp. GTDB lineage: Bacteria > Bacillota > Clostridia > TANB77 > CAG-508 > CAG-269. Next base: position 26,814 of record CANSII010000004.1, read on the forward strand.
GGAGAGCTATGTAAAATATGAACATAACAAATTTACTTAAAAATATATTTACTTACACACCACCAAAAAACTATAGTTTTGTATTACCAGATATAGCAATGGATAACAACTCAGATATTAAAAAAAATATACAAACAGAAAAAAAAGAAGAAAAAAACATATCTCCAAATTTAGATACAAACTTAAATTTTATAAAAACGAGATATAATTTACTAATAAATAGTGATATTATAACACGTGAATTTACATTAAATGTCAAAGGTCAGCAATATAAAGCATTTTTATTATATATAGATGGAATGGTAGATTCTCAAATTCTAAATGATTTTGTTTTAAAGCCATTAATGATTCATAATAACATCAATCAATCTAGTAATAATAAAAACAGAATAATTTCTGAATCTGTAGATAACAATAATGTAACTATTAGAAAAGTTAAGAAATTTAATTTATCTGATTTTATTGAAAGCTGTTTAGTACCACAAAATAATATAAAGCAAAGCAATTCTTTCAATGATATTATATCAGGCGTAAACTCAGGAAACTGTGCACTTTTTGTTGATAGTCTTAATATTGCATATGATATTGATGTAAAAGGATTTAAACAAAGGGGTATTGATAAGCCTGAAAATGAGATTGTAATAAAAGGACCCCATGAAGCATTTGTTGAAAATATTCGTACAAATACTTCTTTATTAAGGCGTTTTACAAATAATGAGAATTTAGTTATTGAAAGCTTAGATGCAGGCAAAATAACAAAGACTAAATGTGCTGTATGTTATATGCAAAATATTGCAAATAGTGATTTAGTTGCTGAGGTTAAATATAGAATAAATAATTTAGATATAGATTCTCTTTTATCATCAGGTCAATTAGAGCAGTTAATAAGTGATAATAATTCTTTAGGATTACCTAAAACAATTTCTACAGAAAGACCTGATAATGCAGCTCAACATTTATTAGAAGGTAGAGTTATAGTATTAGTAAATGGTTCCCCTTTTGCATTAATATTTCCTGCTATAATGATAGATTTTCTTACATCTCCTGAAGATAGAAATTTAAAAACTATATTTTCAAATTTTTTAAGAGTTATAAGAATACTTTCTGCTTTTTTTGCTTTATTATTACCTGGATTATATGTTTCTGTAACAAGTTTTCATATTGAAATATTACCAACTGAATTACTTTATTCAATATTAGCTGCTAGAGAAAGTGTTCCTTTCCCAGTTATATTTGAAATTTTGATAATGGAAATATCTTTTGAAATTATAAGAGAGGCCAGCCTTAGAGTTCCTTCTGCTATTGGTTCTACAATTGGTATTGTTGGTGCATTAGTTATAGGTCAAGCTGCTGTTAGTGCTGGTATTGTAAGTCCTATACTAGTAATTATTGTCGCAATTACTGCTTTAAGTTCATTTGCAATCCCTGACTATACTTTTAGTTTCCATTTAAGATTATTTAGATTTTTATTTATCTTACTGGGTTATATTGCAGGATTCTTAGGTATTGGCACAGGTTTATTTGTGTATCTATCTATTATTTGTGATATGGAATCTTTTGGTGTTTCTTATTCTTTACCTTATTCTAGTATGGAAAGTCTAAAAAGTACTGGTATAATACTTCCTCCTATTTGGAAAAGAGAATATAGAGCATCTTATCTTGCTACTAAGAAAGATAAAAAGCAAGAAAAAATTTCTATGAAGTGGAAGGTTGGAGATTAGATGTTAGAGGTTAGAATTTACATGTAAAAAGTTAGATATTCGAAATTAAATTTTGAGTTTGGAGGTGCCAAAAAATTGGAAAAGTCAAAAAAAATTGGTACAATAAGTGCTATTATGTTAACACTATCTATTGCAGTTTCATATATAACCAGTTCATTACCTAGAACTTTTATAAATGAAACAAAATCTGCTACTTTATTAAATATAATATACATTACATTTATAGTATTATTTATTATACTGCTATTCTGTAATTTATTTAAGAAATTTCCTGGATTAGATATTTTAGATATTTCAAAATATTTGGGAGGGGATATATTAAAAAATATAGTTGGAGGTTTTTTTATAATTTATTTTACAGTAAGTTCTAGCATAATGTTAAGAAACTTTTGTGATAGTTTAGTTGTAGTTTATTACCCATTAACAAGTTATGTATTTGTAATTTTAATGTTTATATTATCTATAGCATTAGTAAATAGACTTAGTTTTAATGCAACATTAAATGTTTCTTCAATAGTATTTCCATTAGTTTTGATAAGTGCAATATTATTATTTTTTGGAAACTTAGATAATTTTTCATTTAGAAGAATTTATCCAATTTTAGGTGATGGATTTTATAATACATTTATTTTAGGTTTAAAGAATATTGGTGCTTTTGGAGGTATCTGTTACTTATATTTTTTTCCACCAATGTTAAAACAACCTGAAAAGTTCAAAAAAATAGCAGTAGTTTCTGTTATAGCAACAGGATTATTTATATTTTTATGTGTAGCTACATTGCTTTTTATGTTTTCATTTTTCTTAACAACTGATGAGGTGATGCCTTTATTCTCAGCTGCTAGATATATAGAGTTTGGTACATTCTTTCAAAGGTTTGAATCAGTGTTTTTATTAATATGGATTATATCATTTTGTTGTTTTTTAAGTATTACTTGTAAATTTTCTACACATATATTTAACAAAATGTTTAATTTATCTGATATTAAGCCTTTATCAATTATATTTATAATTTTAATTTTTGGAATATCATTAATTCCACAAAATTATGCTATGGCTAATTTTCTTGAAACTAATGTTTATAGGTATTTGCGTATAGCAGTTGGTTTTGTTTTAGGAATAACTATACTAATATTTGCAAATTTAAAAAAATACAAAAAACATGTTAAATCTAATCTCTGATTTATTACTCTAAGCTCTAACAAGTAATGTTTTTACATTTAGGAAATGCGATTTTCTAAATGTATAAGAAAGTAGGTGACAAAAATTAGTATTATATTAAAAAGAATTTTTATATTAATTATAATAATTATACTAATATCTAGTTTTTCTGCATCATACAATTCACTTAATTTGGATAATTTAGCATTTGCTGTTGCTATTGGAATTGATAAATCTACTTCTAATAAATTAAAAGTAACTTTTGAATTTCTAGCCCCATCTGCAAGTAGTGAAAGTGGAGGCGAAACAAAACCTATTCTTAATACTGTAGAATGTTCATCAATAACAAATGGTATTAATATAATGAATGCTTATTTAGGTAAAAAAGTTAATTTATCACACTGTAAACTTATTATTTTTTCAGAAGAATTAGCAAAAGAAGGAATTTCTGATGAAGTATATTCCTTAATAAATGAAGTTCAAATAAGGCCTTCTGCAAATATTGTTGTCAGTAAATGTAATTCTAAATATTACATTGAAAATTCAGTTCCTAGCTTAGAAAGTCTAATTCCTAGATATTATGATATATTCCCTAATACAAGTGAATATACAGGTTATACATGTAATGCGACTATAGGTGATTTCTTTAATGCTTTAGTTTGCAATTCTTGTTCACCTTATGCTATATTAGGCGGAATAAACTCATTAGATACAGATTCTTCTCAAACTCAAACTTCTGATGATTCTATTATAAAATCAAATGAAAGTCCAATAACAGGAAATAGAGCAACTCAAAATATAGGTTTGGCTGTTTTTAAAGATGATAAATTGGCAGGAGAATTAAATGCAATTGAAACAATATGTTTTTTAAATATGAGAAAAGAAGTTGATACTTTTCTTGTATCTATTCCAAATCCACAAGATTCAAAATCAAAAATTGATTTGTATTTAACACCTAATAGTACTCATAAAATTGATGTTAGTTTTGTTAATGGTTCTCCATATATTAAAATAAATTTTGAATTTTCAGGAAAAATATATTCTATGAGCAAAAATTCTCAATATCTTGATAATGATATTTTAGATGCAATTTCAGACTCTTGCAATAATTATTTAAAAGATCAGTTTTCTAACTATCTATACAAGACTTCTACTGTTTTTGAAAGTGATATTAATGGTTTGGGTACTTATGCTCTTTCCAAGTTTACTACTTCTTCTGAATTTAATGATTATAATTGGTTGAATAATTATAAAAATTCTAGCTTTGATGTTAATATTAAAACTGTTATTGATTCTGGCTTTTTATTAACTCAGACTTAAATATATTTAAAGATTGATTGGAGGTTTGGTCTTTTATATGAATTTACTTTTTCATTTTGTTTTTGTTATTGTTACTGTTTTTATTTTGATTAAAACTATTTTTTATGGCCTGTTTGAAATTAATTCTCAAAATAATAAATCTGGTGGTATTGCTGTTATTTGTTTTTCTATTATTGTTACTGTTTTTGCTAATATAATGGTGTTTTTGAGATAAAAATTAAACTAATTATTCACACATTATTAACAAGTTTGAATAATTAGTTTAATTAATTTTTATAATAGGGATATCATATAAATTGGTAAATATACAATTTCATTTAAGTTTCGATTTTTTATTTTTCAAACTTTATTATAGAAAAAAGATATATATTATAAAGCGAGTTTGACAGTAAGTAGTTATTAACTTTAAGTAATTATAGTGTGTCTCTAAGGTTTGATTGTTCAGTATCTTAAACGCCTTGGAAAACAGAGCTGAATAATATATATCTTTTTTCTAAATATTATATTTTTTGCAAAAAGTCGAAACTTAAAACAATTCCATTTTCTTCTTTTAAATCTCCAGTATGAAGAACATATGGAATATATAATTGTACCTCTATATTATTTTACAATTTCAAAATCAATTTGTCTTAAAATTTTATTTGCAGAAATAACCCTAATATTAACTTTATCACCAATCTTATAAGTAATATTAGTTTTCTCTCCTATCAATCTCTTTCGTTCTTCATCATATATAAAATACTCATCTCCTAAGTTTTCAAATCTAATAAGACCTTCAACAGTATTTTCTAGTTCAACAAAAATTCCAAATTGAGTTACAGAAGAAACAATACCCTCATATTCCTCACCAATTTTATTTTGCATAAATTCTGCCTTTTTCAAATCCTCACTATCTCTTTCTACTTTTGTAGCTACTTTTTCCCTCTCTGATGAAGATGTAGCTCGTTGCTCTGCTTTTTCTTTGTATTCATCTATAAAGTTTTCATCAACAACATAATTATCTTCTAAATATTTTGATATCACTCTGTGTATAAATAAATCTGGATATCTTCTTATTGGTGATGTAAAATGACAATAATATTTACTTGCAATACCAAAATGCCCTTTATTTTCTGAATCGTATTTTGCTAGTTTTAAAGTTCTTAATATTAAAGTAGAAATTACTCTTTCTTCTTCTTTTCCTTTTATATCTTCTAATATTTTTGATACTTCTGTTGGATAAACCTTTTCATTAGTAATCTTTATTTTTAATCCAAAATTAAATAAAAACTTATTTAACTCCTTTACTTTATCTAAGTCAGGTTCCTCATGTACTCTATATATAAATGGAGCTTCTAACCAATAAAACTTTTCAGCAATTGCTTCATTTGCACTTAACATGAATTGTTCTATTATTTCATTACTAAAACTTGTTTCATATTTTCCTACATTTATTGCAAATCCTTCTTGATCTAATTCAATTTTACTTTCTGGTATATCTAAATTTAAATACCCTTGTTCTAATCTTCTATTTTTTAAAATTAGTGCAAGTTCTTCCATTAATTCAAAATCTTTAATATACTTCTCATATTTTTTTAAGACTTCTTTATCAGATTTATCTAATATTTTTTGAACATCATGATAATTCATTCTTTCTGTCACATTTATAATTCCTTTATATACCTCTGCTGAAACGTTTTTTCCTTGTTTATCTATTTCCATTGAACATGATAATGTAAGTCTATCTTCTCCTGCATTTAAGCTACATATTCCATTTGATAGTTCTCTTGGTAACATTGGTATAACTCTACTTAACATATATATACTTGTTCCTCTAATTTGAGCTTCTTTATCTAGTAAGCTTCCTTCTTTAACATAGTAACTGACATCCGCTATATGAACATCTAATCTATAATTTCCATTTTCTAATTTTGTTACTCTTACAGCATCATCTAAATCTTTTGCATCTTCTCCATCTATTGTAAATATTATATGTTCTCTACAATCTACTCTATTTGATATATCCTTTTTATCAACTTTATTTCCACATCTTTTTGCTTCTTCTACAACTGGTTCAGGGAATTTTGAGGGCAAATTATATTCTTTTATTAAAGATAACATGTCTACTCCAGCTTGATTTGGTTTTCCTAATACTTCTATAACTTTTCCTTCTGCATTTTTGCCTTTTTCAGGGTATTTAGTTATTTGAACTAATACTTTATGTCCATTTCTAGCTTTTCCAAAATTGTTTTTTGATATAAATATGTCTGTTCCTAAACTTCTATCATCAGGTACAACAAATGCAAAATTTTCATTTTTTTGAAATGTTCCAACTACTGTATTTTTCTCATGTTTTATTATTTTTATTATTTTTCCTTCTGCATTTTTCACTTTATTTTTTTCTTCTATTATTTCTACTATTACTTTATCTCCATTTAATGCTCTTAACGAGTTTTCTTTTGATATATATATTTCATCTTCTTTATTTTCTATTTTTACAAATCCAAATCCTTTTTGATTTTTCCTGTATATTCCTTCTTGATAGTTCTCTCCTATTATTTTATATCTATTTTTTCTGTTTTTTACTATTTTAAAATTTTCTTCTAATTCTTTTATTGTTTCATCAAATTCTCTATATTCTTTTTTTGGTACTCCTAATATACTTGCTATTTCTTTTGCTTTCATTGGTGTGTATTCTTCGTCTTTCATAAATGCTAAAATTATTTCTTGCTTTTTATTCATATCTATTCTCTCTCCTTCACTTTGCTCACTTCATCTTTTAAAGTATTTCTTTAGAAATTAAAACTATTAAATATCTAATAATATAATTTAAGTAAATGAGTTCGACCATGAGTTGTTTTTTACTTTAAGTCATTATAATGTGTCTCTAAAATATAATTGTTCAGTATTTTAAATGCCTTGGATGCTGTAGTTGTTCAAAACAATAGTGAGTTTCATACCTTAAAGTTGCATAGTTCTTCCTATATTATAAAAAGAGGCATAAATAAAAATTCACATTTTATTCATCCCCCTTTGTTTTATGCTAAATATAATATTCCTAATACTATTGTTAATATTGCAAATACTATTGTAAGTATTATTGTCCATCTTTTTTGTCTTCCTTCTTTTGTTCTTCCTTTATTTTTTTCATAAAAATTATTTGTTGATGAACCTGTTATTGTTGATGATACTACTTCATCTTGCTTTGTTTGCATTAATGCTAATATTATTATTGCAAATGATATAACAAAATATACTACTGTTATTATTGTTCTAGCTATTTCCATTTTTTATTCCTCCCTGTTGTTTCCTTTTTTTCTTTACATATTCTAACATATAAATATTTAAATTGCAATAGGCACATTTTCTTTAAGTTTGGGTTTTTTAAGATTTTCATTTTAAGTTTTGGCATTTTGCAAAAAATATATTATATAGAGAAAAGATATATATTATTCAGCTCTGTTTTCCAAGGTGTTTAAGATATTGAACATTCAAACCTTAGAGACACACTATAATGACTTAAAGTGAATAACGACTCACTGTCAAACTCGCTTTATAATATATATCTTTTTTCTATAATAAAGTTTGAAAAATAAAAAACCGAGGCTTAAAGATTTACATAATTTTACTTTTAGACAAAATTATAATATAATTAATACTAATTAAAGGCTAAATAAAAAAATATTTATATTAATTAAATTTATCTAATTTTATATTCCAAATATACATTTTCATCAATCTGTTTTAATTTTTCTAGCTGCCTCTTAGTAATATTTATAACATTGCCACAACAAGGTTTAAAATCTTTATTACCATATACTAACCAAATAATATTTTCCCTTTTTAAATCTTCTTTTGGCATTGTTCCAGGGCAAGGATAACCATCAGTAAAAACTATTTTATTTATCTCTCTTTTTTTGGTAAATGACCTAACTGCTAAATCCCAATCTTCTGTCCATGCTGAACTTCCACGAGCTTGCTCAGGAATAGTAAAGTTATCTATATCTTTTACATTTTTTATATTTACAAATCCCCAAAATTTTTCATTGAAACATGCTACTCTTAATTTTGATTGTTTTAATAGTGGTTTCAATTGTCTTAAAAATGCTTTTACTAATTCTAAACTTACTGAACCTGAAACATCAATCATAATTTCTGTTTCAGCCTCATCTTCTATGTCATATTCTTCTAATCTATATGCATAATTATTTTCTGCAATAGATCTACGATTACTCCAAATTGTTTCAGATTTTTCTATTTCTTTTCTTACCATAGTTTTCCAATCAATTTCTTGACTACTATGCCCTATATTTTCTAATTTAATGTTTTTATCATTACTTATTATACTCTTTTTAGTCTTTTCACTATTTTTCTTAAATTTTTCTCTTTTTTCTTTTCTATTATTTTCAAATTCCTCTCTTTCATCAAAAGTTGTCCCTGTTTCATTTTCTACTTCATTTTTACTTGAAGCTTGTTCTTTTGATTTTTTTACTTGTTTTGAACTTTTTTCCATTTCTTTATCTTCTTGTTGTTGCTTCTTAAAAGCCTCCTCCCATAAACTATGGTCATCACCTTGCCCTTTTTCTTTATCCTGATCTTGCTTTTGTTCATTACCTTGCCCTTTTTCTTGCTCCTGATCTTGCTTTTGTTCATTACCTTGCCCGTTTTCTTGCTCCTGATCTTGCTTTTGTTCATTACCTTGCCCGTTTTCTTGCTCCTGATCTTGCTTTTGTTCATTATTTTTTCTTTCTAATAATATCTGATAAAATTCCTCTGCTGAATAATTTAATGCTTCTGGCATATTTACATATCCTTTTTTAACAGTAAAACCATCTCTTTCTAAATTTGCATTTATAATAGCATCAGTTGCTATATTCCAAAGCTCATCATCTCTCTTTTTCCCATTTTTATCCAATAATCTATACATATGTAAAAATTTAATGTGCAATATTTCATGTGCAATTAAAAATAATTTATCATTTTCATTCAAACTTGCAAAATAGTTTGGATCAACATAAATATTTTCTCCATCAGTTGCTGCAGTATGATATTTTAAGTTTTCACTATACTCAATATTGATATTAGCTACATCACTACCAAATCTTGGATATTTTGCTAACATTTTTCGTTTAATATCATAAATCAAATCTGTATTAGTATCCATTTTGTATTACCTCCTTAACAACATCTGTAATTTTAAAATGCAACTACACAAAAATGATATAGTTCTTTTGATATTTTTTTTAATGATTCTTTATCTTCAACAGTAAGGACTATAATCACATCTTTTGGTAAATTATAGCCATAATATTCTCTGTCTTTAACTATTTGGTAATATTTGTTTTGTGTATTTTCATCTATTTTATCTATTCCAATAATTATAAAATAATTTAATTCTTCATTATTAAATATTTTTTCTTTAAAATAGGTAATTAATTCATTATCATTTATATTTGCATTAATAACAACTTTTGAATTTAACTTATTATAATCTTCATTTGAAATTACAACACAAGTTGCATTACAGCCTTTTTGTAATTCTATTAATTCTTTATCAATCATCTTAAATTTTCTCTCCTTTTATATTTATTTTTACACTTTTTAATTTTAAAATTGCTACACTTCACAGCCAATATTAGCCTTAATATAAAAAGTGTTTTCTATAATGTAAAAAAATTTAATATTTTGTTAATAACTTTTTTAAATAAACTTTCTTTATTACAAATTGCCATACTTGTCCCTGTTTCTCTTACATTTTGAACTTTTACTAATTGCTGACTTTCTATTTTATCTTTAAAAATATTGTTCACATCATACTTTTCATTTACTTCTACTTTTTCTATATGTTTTTCATGAATTAAATTTTTATATTTTATTCGTTCTGATTCATTGCACCACCAAGTAATATAAATAAATCCTAAAAGCTCTCTAGTTTGTTTTCTTAAATTAAAACCATCTAATGGATATTCATGATTAAAATTTACTTGATAACTTTTATTTGATATTTCTGTTAAAAACTTTATAAAGCTTTGTGGTATTTTACTTACAGCGTCTTTATCTGTATGATTTAGTATATCTAATACTTCTACTGCTGCTTCACTATATTCAATATTTGTCATTTTCTTCACCTCTATCTTTATCTTTTGTTAAAAAAGTATTATACATTTGTCCAATTTTTGTATATGATGATACTCCATCTTGCGCATATTCTTTTGTTTCGTTTTCATTATGTAATGATGAAGATAATTCTTGTAATTCACTTATTTTTTCCATTCTTCTTTCATCTTTTCCAGCCCAATATATATCATAAATTGACAAATATTCTGGATCACAATATTTTCTAATAAATTCTCTACATACTTCAACTTGACTTTCATTAGCAGTTAATAATGCCATTATATATGCATATCTTTCATTTATATTTTCAGGTAAATCTGCTTCACTATATCCTTTTCCGATTCCTTCTACTACTTCTTCTGGTGTTAATGTTGGAAGATTATAATAATCAAAAAACTCCTCTGCCCATTCTAAACGTAATTTTGAGTCTATTGATCTTTTAAGTATATCCTCAACATCTTTTCCTTCATATTTTCCTGATTCCAAGTTTTTTTCAAAATTATATAATGTATTTGAAATTGATGCCCAACCACGTGGATCATTCGTCCTTCCCTTACAATCATTTTCATCAAGCTTTTGTTCTCCTACTTCAGGCTCTTCGTAAAAATATCCCATATTTTTGATATCTTCACTTTTTCCATTATTCAAATAATTTGATAATATATATCCTATAACCATTGGATGAATTTTTCGTGGAATTGCATAATCTGTTATCCACTCTCCTACTTTTGGTTTCATATCTAATATATGGTCAAATCTCTTCTCTAATGGCTCTGCTAATTCTTCTGCAACATTTGAATATTTCTTTTGATTTCCAGTTGCTACAACTACTACATTATCTGGTAATTTTAATCCATTACCTATTTCTACTATTCTATTTAATACTAAGGTATATACTAAACTTTGAACAGCAGGTTTAACATTCAACAGCTCATCTAACAAAATTACTACTTTTTTATCACTTGTCTTAGATCTTTTATAAACTGTATCAGCTATTTTATATATATTCTGAATATTTTCTTCAATTAATTTTTTCTCTTCTTCAGTTGCTTCTTGCATAATAGCTGTTTTGGCAAAATCTGGTGGAATGCTTTGTCCTGTTTGTAAATTAGTTGAACCTACTACTTTTTCTGGAAACATGTTGTTTGTTAATTTCATATATATTAAATCTGGATATAATGATTTAATTCTTTCTGTTTTTCCTATTCCAGATGGTCCTCTAAGTAATACTGATTCTCCTGATTCAATCCAATTATGTATTATTTCAGTATCAGTCATTTTAGTTCTATCAGTATAATTAGTTTTATCTGGATTTAATTTCTCTATTCTAGACTTCTTTTTCTTATTTTCTTCTGTTTTCTCAGGTTCTTTTTCTAAACTTCCTATACTTTTTACCTGTTCTAAATCTTTAGAAAAATTTTCATCCATAAATTCTTTTATAAATACTTTGTCAAAATTCTCTGTTTCATAATCACTTATCTCATTAAATTGTACACCTGCAAAAATTATTTTATCAGCTAACATAATTCTTGCTTTTTCATCAACTAACCATTTTACTGGAGCAACTTCAATCCAAACATAATCTCCCCTATTATATTCTTCTCCATTTGAAAGAGTAACTTTATTATAACATGAATTTGCTTTAACTCTTATATATCTCTTTCCATTATACTCATATTCTATATGAACTTGTGGTTCAAATGATTCATCATATTCATCATATTTTTTTGAATCTGTTATATAACTATTTCCATTTAGTGAAATAGTTTTGTTTTTATATTCTTTTTCTAACTTTCTTTGCATGTCCTTTGAAGCAGCTTTTTGAGGATAATATCCATATTCTACTTCAAGGAAACCATCACTTGCTCTTCTCCCACTCTCTCCGTTCGTGGGGATTGATCTGATTGATGAGAACGGTAAAGCTGGGCGTGCCCCAACATTACGTCTATCAACTCTACATCAAAGTCTAGAACCATTATAGTCAACCGCGCGCGCGTCGTGATCGTCATCATCAGATTTAGTCCAATATATGCCAGTTCTTCCCTCTAAAAAACTATCATCTCCTATATGATCATCATTAGAAACTATACCACCTAAAAGTATAGAAAAATCTGTGATTGCTGCCTTTACACCTCTTTTTTTTAATATATCTAATTGTTCATCCTCAAAGCATTGCTCTTGTGTCAAAAAAGTAAATTTTTCCATATCAATTTCCTCCTAATAATTATACTACTATATTTTTACAAAATTCTCTTTTTTATTTTTTTCCATTTTATCACATCTATTATTTTTTTGGAATAGTTTTACATTTTTTTTTGTGGAAAAGTATCATTTTTTAATTTTTGACTTTCTTTTGTATCTTTTATATGATTATAAAAAGCATTTTTTCTAATGTAAACATATTCTTCATCAACAATATCTTTATTTCTCAATTTATTTAATACTTTTAAGTGTTTTATTAATCTTTGTTTAGATGATGCACGTAATTTTCTTGTTATACTACCATTTTCATTTAAAATATGTCTATATCCCAAAAAGTCTATTCCATTTTTTACAATTCCTATTTGTGTTTTTTGATTAAGTTCCAATTTTAACTCTTGTTTACACTTTTCTTCAATCTTAAAAAGAGCATTTTGTAAAAAGCTCTTATCTCTATGAATTAATATCATATCATCCATATAACGAACATATCCTTTTACTCTTAATTCCTCTTTAATAAATCTATCAATTACATTTAGATAAAAAAGTGCAAACCATTGACTTGATTGATTTCCAAGTGGTAATCCAATATCTGCATTATTAGGTTGCTCTTTTATTAATTTTTCTATTAACCACATCTCATCACTTGAAAATTTTATATTTTTCAATAAATTTAATAAAACTTCATGATTTATACTTTGAAAATACTTTTTAATGTCACATTTTAAAAAATAAATTTTATGATTTTGCTCTTTTCTATATTCATCTCTTAAAAACTTTTCTAGCCTTTTAATTGCAAATGTAGTCCCTTTACCTTTTCTACAAGCTGCATTATCAAATATTAGTTTTTTCTCTATTTTATGTTTTAATATTACATCACAAAAACATTTTATAACTACTCTATCTTTAAAAGGTAATGCTTCTATTATTCTTTCTTTTGGTTCATGTATTAAAAATACCTTATATTTTCCTAATTTATACTTTTTAGAAGTTATTTCTTGTATTAAATTACTAATATTAGTAGATAAACTTGCTTCAAATCTAATTACTTCCCCTTTATGTTGCTTTGATTTTCTACAGTCTTTATATGCTTCATATAAATTGTTAAATGTAAAAATTTCTTCTAAAATCATATTTAAGTTCATTCCCTTCGTTTGCGATTATTATTCTTTGAAAATAAAAAGTTTCATAGTGTTTCCTTCCCAACACAATCAAAAAGAATGCCCCTTATAACTCACAAAAAATAGTTTTCTATTTGTTGTTTGTGTAAGCATTCATATTCTTCCACCGCACTATTTCTTTAGCGGTTAGAAAAGAGAAAAATTCCTTCACTTTAAAATACTGATATATTTACCTTAAAATATATTTCTCTGATTCTTTTTTAAACCCACTTTTAAAAGGATTTACCAAAAGTGAATCTGGGCGAGCCCCAACATTACGTTTATTAACTTTATATCAATTTCTATTACCATTATAGTTAACCGCGCGCGCGTCAAAGCAGACGGGGCAACAAAAAACCACTAAATAAATTTTTCTCTTAATTAAAAGCCTTTCAGCTTAAAATCCTAACTTCGTTTTTTCCATCTTTCATCATCACTCTTTTTCCATGCTATTGTCAAGTTAATTGCTTCAGATAATTGTAATGAAATTTGCTTGTATTGTTTATTTAGTATACATCCAAAGTTTTCTGCTACCATAGAAACATATCCTAATAATTTTAATTTTACTATTGCCTCTTTTTGAAGCTCTTCTCTTTTTACTTTCTTTTCTATTGCATCCATTCTAATAAAATTTGCTTCTAATAATACTTCTAATGTATCAAGACAATAGTTTTGCATTCTATTTACAAATACACCTCTATATTTTTTTGGCGATTTTTCTGTAACTGCAATTGTATATGCTGTTAGCTTCTTTACTACTGTTATTACCATCAAATCATTTGCATTAAATGGTATTTTATTTATTTCTTCTAACTCATTATCATTTGCTACACTTTCAGTAACTTGCTTTTTATTAAACCTTTTATTCTCTGCTGTAGCAATTGCTTGCTTAACAGCAACTTTATCTTCTACACTATTTTCAGTTCCATTGTAATTTTCTAATTTTTTAGGTATTTTCAAATTACTATCTCTACTTACTTGTATCATTTTTATTCTCCTTATATTGCTCTATTTTTTAGTACAATTTTTGTTCCATTTAAATTCTTTGTTTACTTTAAAGCATTTATTGTATAATTAACATTTATAGCAAAACGATTATATACTTTTTTATATAATCGTTTGTTAATATTCACAGCCTTAAAAATAATTACAGAAAAGGTTATAAATATAATATTTAAATTGAGTTCGACCATGAGTTGTTTTTCACTTTAATCAATTATAGTGTGTATCTAAAATATGAATATTCAGTATATTAAACACCTTGGAGAAAGGAAATCTTAAATATTATATTTATAACCTTTTTATGTTAAGTTTAATATTGGCTGTGAATTGTAACAATCATTCTAAAATTTATCTTAAAAACATTATTAATCCAAATACAATAATTTTAAATATAATTAAAGAAAAAATTTGAAAATTAACACATTTAATACCAACATCATTTAACTCATCATATTTACTTATCATATTATTAATTTCATCTTTAGAAGAAATTTTTTGATTTTCCATATATTCTTTTGCTAAAAATTTCGCTTTAATCATAGCATCATTTTCTAAAAACATTCTAACAGAATACTGTACTAACCCTAATATGGCTAATATAGTTAAAAACATCATACTATTTGGTAAGATGTTAAAAAACTCTAAAATACAAATTACAAAAAAGTATAAATTAAATATGTTAGAAAATATAAAATTAAACCATAATAATTTTTTGCTTTGTACAGAATGTAAACATTCATGTGCCAATGTTTGTATTCTTGTAAAATTATTTTTTAAATTGGCTATAAAAATTTTATTTCCCATTACAAAATACATTGTTGTATTTGCATCTTGCTGTTCTTCTATTTTTACATCTTCATTTTTTAACATTTTTAAATATGTTTTACATATATCTATATTCTCTGGATATTTTTCAGCTATTTTGTTTAATTCTTCATTTTGTGTTATCTCTTTTAGTTTATTTACATTTGCACCAAAAACATATTTTAATACGAAAAACATTACCATAACAATAATAAATATAACAAAAAATTCCATACATATCCTCCTGTTATCTATAAATAAAATATATATTATAAATCCTAATAATATTAATTTGAAAAAACGAGTTTGACAGTGAGTCATTATTCACTCCAACCTTCTATAGTGTGTATCTAAAATATGAATATTCCGTGTCTTAAACGCCTTGGAAAACGGAGTTTTTGAAAATTCATATTATTAGGATTTATAATATGAATTTGATAATACGAGTTTGACAGTGAATCATTATTCACTCCAACCTTCTATAGTGTGTATCTAAAATATAAATATTCCGTGTCTTAAACGCTTTGAAAAACGGAGTTTTTGAAAATTCATATTATCAGGATTTATAATATGAATTTGATAATACGAGTTTGACAGTGAATCATTATTCACTCCAACCTTCTATAGTGTGTATCTATATTATGAAAATTCATATTATTAGGATATAAACTTTAATTATATAGATAACACATCTTTAATTGCATCTCCAATTATTTTATTAACATCAGACAACATAGTATTAAACTTTGTTTCAGTCTCAAAAAATCTCTTTGCATCTTGATTTTCCAATAGCTCAATATATAACTGTTGCATTCTTTGATTTTTTTCATCATTAGCCTTCCCTGTTTGCATTATTTCAATTTGAGCATCATATCTAGCTTTCTCAAATTCACTTATTTTCTTTTTCAATTCAGAATTTAAATCTAAAACTTCTTTAGCCATTTTATAATTTACATATTCCTCAGATTGTTTAATCTCCATAGCCAATTTATTTGCTGTATCATATACATTCATACACTTAACCTCTAATTTCTAATAAAACTTATTAAAGATGAATAATATTAATTTGAAAAAATGAGTTCGACCTGAGTCGTTCTTCACTTTAACCAGTTTTAGTGTGTCTCTAAATCAAATTGTTCAGTATCTTAAACGCCTTGAAGAACGGAATTTTTAAAAATTCATATTATTCAGCTTATATATGATTAATTAAAATTTACATTTGCATTAGTAGGGCAAATATTAACCCAAGTATTACCATCATTAACATCAATTTCATTACCATCTAAATCCACATATTTTGTCTGTAAATTTCTAGCTTCTTTAGTACACTTAATCTTGATAGCCTTACCATTTGTAATATAATAACCATTAAAAGTACCAATATTTTTCAAACCTTGTCTACCAACATTATCAGCATCATTTAAATTGTAATTATCACAAAATGTAATTATTATATTTTTAGTTGTTACTGCATAGCCTGTGTCCCAATCATTTTGAGATTTATTTCTTGCATATCTTTTATAAACTTTATTTTCTTCATCATATTCATATCTAACTTTTTGTAATGTAGAATGTGGTATAGTTACTGTAGTAGCAGATTGACCCTCTTCTAATTTAACTTCATCTGTAACATAATTTAATATACTTTCTTTATTTGATGTTGTTTTATATCCTTTAGATTTTGCAGATTTTAATAATGCTTCTGTACTTGTTACTGCATTATGTGGTGCAGATTTATCTTTTACTCTCCAAAATACAGATGTACTTTCTGATATACCATTAATATTATTTATACCATAGCTTGAAATATCACTTTGAGCTAGGGGACTCCATCCATAATGTGCATATATTGCATCATTTTCCATTACATAATCTATAAAATAATGTCTTGAACTACGTACTGGTCCAATTTTGTCAACATTTTGTCCTTTAAATAATGCCATTAATCTTGTTTCTCCGCCTTCTACAATTATTTCATATACCATATATGCTTTATTTAATCCTGCTTGTGGCCATGCCAAATTATGATTGTCTATCATTACTGCAATTGGTCTATCATTTCCCTTGAAGATGTTAATCTTTTTTTCTTCTATTTCTGCTGTTAAAATGTTTTCTACATTTTCATTTTCTGATACTTCTTGTGTTTCACTTTTATCTTTATTTTTAATTATCTTGTATGCCATTAATCCTCCTGCAATTAATATTAATATTATTAATATAATAACTAAAAATTTAGTTCCTTTGTTTTCCATAATTAACCTCTTTCCTGTACATAAATCTAAGGGTACTGAATGTTAGTGATCAATCTCTAACTTCCAACATCCAAACTCTAAATTTTAATCTCTTGTAATACTTAAACTGTCTAGTATTATTTCTTCTTTTTCTCTCATTATAAGCTTGTCCTCTTCTATAATATGGTCATAACCCATTAAATGATAAAAACCATGTACTAACATATAACTTAATTCTCTTTCAAAACTATGTCCATATTCATTTGCTTGTTCTTCAACTTTTTGTATTGATATTATAATATCACCTAAAACATCTTCATGTTGAAAATCTTTGTCTTCTATTATCTTTTCTAATTCTTGTTTTTCAAACATTGGAAAAGATAATACATCTGTTTCTTTATCTATTTTCCTATACTCATTATTTATTTTTCTTATTTCTTTTGGTGTTGTTAATGTCACTGTAATTATTAATTTTGATTGTGATATTCCTTCTTGTTCATAACATTTTTCTAGGACTTTCTTTATTGTTTCTTCATATTCGTTTTTTTCTTCTAATTCTAAATATGTAATCTCATACATTATGCACTCACCTTGTTTTCTTTTAATATATAACCTTTATATTTTCCTTCTGATTTGTATTGATTTTTTAGTTCTTTTATTGCTCCATAATCGACTAATTTTCTTTTATAGTATGTTAATATTTTTGAATAATCATATTTCGTATTTCTTATTTTTTCTATATCATTTTTCATAAATAATACTTCTTTTTGTTTTTTATATTCTAAAAAGTTCTCATCTTTTAATTTACCTATTTTCTTATACTTGTCCCAAAATTTTTTATATGAATCTCTTTCTTTTGTGTTTTCCCAATATACTTTTGTTGATAGTAATCTAACATTGTAATCTTCTATTAAACTAATTAACATTTCATATGCTTTTTCCCTTTTTGTAGCTATTTTTGTATCTTGTACTAACCCTCTTGCATCTTTTAATAGTTTTTCATAACATTGTTCTGCAACTACTAATGGTACACTATGTGTAAATAGTTTTCTGCTTATTCCTAATAATATCATGTTTTTTTCTATATTATCTTTAATGTCTAATTTTCCTACTGTGTATGCTTCAAATTTTTCATAATCATCTACTATATCTGTAAATTCTTCTTTTGGTTCTATCTTCATTTTCATTGATAATATGTTTTGTATATATTCTTCTAATGTATAGAATATTTTTACATATATCCATTCTTTTGTTGAATCGTACACATTTGTAGTGTCTGCTAATTTTATTGAGTAATTTTTTAGTATTGATTTATATAATGTGTCCATTTTGTCAATATAAAAATTATTGTATTTTTCTTTTATTTTTTCTTTTGCATTTATTTCTATACTTTCTTTGTCTAATTCTAGCAAGTATTTTTGTTTTCTATATTTATAGTCCATGTATTCTTTTTCTTTTAGACTTGTTACTTCATAATATCTTGCTAGTGCATCTTTTTCAAATTCTGTTGCTGTATCGTTTTTTACTTTTTTATATATTGTGTCCATAACATATTTGTCTAGTGTCTCTAAATATGCTATATATGCTGTATCATATTTTTTTTCTATTTCTTTTGTATTGTATTCTTCTGTTTCTTTTTTGTAGTTTTCATATATTTTTATTAGGTTGTTTCTTTTTATTGTTATTAACATTCCATTAATTCCAATTTTTGTTGGAATTAATATTTTTGTTAGTGTTTTTGTGATTTTGTTAAAAAATGTTGTGTTTGTTCCTGTAATTTTTAAACTTTTTTCTTCCATACTTTTATCGCTCCGTTCATTATTTTCAAAAATTTTTCAAAAACTTCTTTTATTTATTTTTAAAAAACTATTTTTTCATTTATGCCTATGTTTTCAAGTACTTCATATGTAACAGAAATTTCTATTCCATTTTCCTTTTCATTTGTATTTATTATTTTATTTACAATTTTTTCTTTATCTTCTATCTCATTATTTAGCTCTTCCTCTAGTTCTTTTATCCCTATGCTTTTTGCTTTTTCTAAATCTTCAATTTTTTCCTCTTTTATTTCTTTATTTGTAATTTTTACTAGAGAAATTGGTAAATAAAAATCTGAAAATAATTTAAAATTTTTTTCTGTGTTTATTGTATCATAAATTTCAAATTTTGAAAGCTTTTTTGATAAATTTATTTCAAAATTATTTATTTTTATTTTGTATTTGTTTTCAGAATTTCCTGTTTCTATCCTTTCCGTAGCATTATATGGTATTAACCTATTTTTTGTATGCCATACTTTTGCTTCTATTTCTCCTTTTGCATGTACATATCTAATTCCTGTAAACTTTCC
Organism: uncultured Clostridium sp.; assembly: GCA_947646915.1. Lineage (GTDB taxonomy): Bacteria > Bacillota > Clostridia > TANB77 > CAG-508 > CAG-269. The sequence goes on from CANSII010000004.1 coordinate 46,849, forward strand.
TTCCATCCATCCATTTATTAATGAAGTTCCTACATTTACTGTGTCACCTGCTTTAACTGCTAATGTTCCATTTTGTGCATTAATTTTTGTTATAATTCCTGCCTTATCTGAAACTATATTGCAATAATCTTCTTCATCTATAATTTGAGGTTTTTCCTGTGCTTTTACTACCTTTACTATTGCATTTGTTCCTTTAAGTTCAATTCCCATCCACGCTATATCTTTTCTTTCTAATCTTATTCTATTTATTATTTCTTTTGTATTTATTTTTGCTTTTAATACTCCTGTTTCTAATCCTGATTTCTTAATATCTTGATTAATATTTTCTAACTGTTCCCCATTTTCCTCTATTATTTCTACATTCCATATGAAATTTGATGATATTCCTAACATAATTATTATAACAATTAATAGTCCAAAAAATATTTTTCTTTTCTTATATCTATTAAACAAAAATGGCATACCTTTTTTGCTTAATATTTTTATTCTACATTTTGATTGTTTTGCAATTTTTGTTATCTTTTTTAGATCTTTTATTCCTATATTTAATTTTAATTTAACATTTTTTTCTCTTTTTAAATTCCATATTGCTATTTTATTATTTCTACACATGTTTATAAATCTCTCTATATAATAGCCTTCTACAGATATTCTTAAATATCCAATTATATAATTAATTATTATTTTAATTAACATGATTTTCCCCTTTATTTTTGCTTAATCAAAACTTCTCTCTATATCAATACTTTCTATTTTTCCAGTTACTTTAATGTCATCATTTGTCATATTTTCTAATTTTAACTCAAATCCGTTTATATTTATTATACCTAGCTCTGTATTAATTCTTATATAATAATCTTCATATTCCAATATACCTTTAAAATTTTCTATTATTGTTTCATTAAATCCTGTTATCGTTATTTTTGGTACATTTGAATATACTTCTTGTGGCATTTCCAAAAGTCTATCAATTTTAGAAATTGAATTCCTTTTTTTCTTCATATTTTTTCACCTTTTCCTTAATCGTAATAAAACTTAATTGTGACAAAAAAGGGACGCCCCTATTGTCACATTTTCATGTTACTTAAATTCATCTAGTGATTTAAATTCATATCCCATATTTTTAACTTCTCTTATTACTTCTCCTAATATGTTTGTATTTGTTTCTGATTTTCCATGTAATAACATTATTTCTCCATTATGTATATTGTCTATTATTTTTTTCTTTGCTATTGAATTTTCTAATTGCTTTTTTTCGTTCCAATCTTCATATGCAAATGACCACATTACTGTTTTATATCCTAATGATTGTGTTACATTTAATGATATTTCACTGTATTCTCCCATTGGTGGTCTCATATATTTCATTTCATATTGAAATTTTTCATATATTGCTTTATGTAAATCCATTATTTCTGCATTTATTTGCTGTTCTGTTAATGTTGGCATACTTTTATGATTTACGGTATGATTTCCTACAATATGTCCTTCATCAATCATTCTCTTTACTAAATCTGGCTCTGTATTTAAATAATGTGCTGTTATAAAAAATGTTGCTGTTACATTATTTTCTTTTAATGTATCTAATATTTTAGGTGTATATCCAGCCTCATAGCCCTCATCAAATGTTAAATAAATAAATTTATCTTTATTATTTCCCATAGCAATTCCATTATATTTTTCTAATATTGTTTTATTAGTTTTTCCTAAGTCTGGTTGTTCATGATTATCATTCCTTTTTATTCCCCAGCCAATTTTTTTATTACTAAGTCCTTGTGAACTTGTTAATATTGTTTCTTCTGTATTTTTGTTATTTATTATTGTTAGTGTAAATATTATTAACATTATTACTAAAATTTTCATCATATTGGGCAAACATTTCTTTAAATTAATTGTCATTCCTTATCAATCCTTCCATTTTTCCTTTTTATTTTGTTTAATTTTATGAATTTAAAATTAAAGTTATTACTCTATTATTAAAAACGTTTTTTGAAATTTAAAATGAGACATACTTTTAAATTTTTACAAAAAAATAATCAAATAGTAAGCAAAACTACTTGATTATTTTAATATATTTATAAATATTTTTTTAATATATCTTGTTTTCTTTTATTTATATCTACTAATTCATTCTCTAATTCTTCTATTTTCAAATTTATTTTTTCTACTTTATTAACAAATTGACTTTGAATATCTAAACTTGGCAATAATATTTCTTCTTCTTTAATCATAGGTACTGTTAGTTGTTGTATAACTTTTCCATTTCCTTTAATATTTGTATTATTTAGAAGAATTTCTAAATATTTTTTGTTTACTTCTTTTTCATTTGGAATTATTACAATTAATCTAACTGCTGGATAAAATGGTGCTTTTCTTAATTTGCTATATCCTATTGTTCCTCTTGCAGATATAGTAATGGCATCTTCATTTACTCTACTTTTATTGGTATATCCTAATAGTGATTTTTCTCCACTACCATTTGCATATATAGGTATAGAATAATTTTCTGTAATTATTGTTGAGAATTCATTTTTTGGAATATCCCCTCCTGCAAATATATCTTTAGAAATATTTTTAAGCTTTTTCCTCTTTCCTAATTTATTAAGTTCTTTAAATATTTTTACAATTTCTTTTCTATATTCTTCTATACTCATACAAATTGAATTATATTTCTCATCTATTTTTATACATTCTTCAACTATTTTGTTCTGTATATTAATAGGTGGAACTGGAATTCTTACACTTTCTTTTAGATATTTACTATTTAGACTTTTTCCAAATGCTTTATTACCAACATTGTGTAAATCTATCATGTTTCCTGAAAATAATGCAAATAAATATTCATTTGTAATATTTCCATCAATTGGTATTAGTGCTGCAATAGCTTCATTTGTATATAAATCAGCCCCTGCTATTGCTGTCTTTCCTATAGATAATTTAAAACTTAATAAGGTTGTTCCTTTTGGAATTAATTTAACATTTGATTTTTTAACTGCCTCATCAGTTATTTTTTCCTTTGTATCTGTTATTACTTGTCCCTTCATTTCTGCAATTGATACCCATAAATTATTTCCTCTAAAATATTCAACATTAGATCTTGATGGTGTTCCTCCAATTCTAATGTCAACAACATTGCCTAAAGGCAAAATAGGATATTTGCTTTTTATTTCTATCCTTTTTGATATATTTGTTTTTATAGATTTATCAAATTCAAATGTTGTAAAATCAATCATATCTTTTAAATTAGCATATTTATAGTATTTATCTAATTTGTCTATATTTCTTATTTCCCCATTATATGAACTTCTAATTAATCCTGCTAGTGTATTTTCATTATATCTATTTTTATCATCATATAGCATTCCACCTGGATTATTAATTACTATTCCTTCGTTTCCTTTTCTATGGCTCCAGTCATATCCTAAAAACTTCTTTTTTTCGCTATTCTCACTAGGTGAAGTAATAATTAAAACTATTTGTTTATAAACCATTGCAAAATATATAATTTTTTCTCTTTCTTTTAATTTAACAAAATCATAAAAATTCTGATTTAGCCATTCATTTTGTTCATCTATTGTCAAATTTTTAAATGATGATTGTTTTTTCTTATTTTTTATTTTATTTAATTCATTGAACGCTTGAATATAACTTCTAAAATATTCATTACTTTCATAGTATTTGTAATCTTCTTTTTCAGTTACAAACTTATTATATGTTTCTTTATCAACATTTATTTTTTCTAAATATGAATTATATATTTCTTCATCTTCCCAATCTGAATTTATATTATTTGACAAAATAGCTTCTGCACTATCTTGAACTAAGTTATATCTTATAGGTGATTGTTCCATTTTTTCTAAAAACATTACTACTGTATTGGTTCCTGTCTCTCCAAATGTTTTACTTTCAAAACATGTAATTGCTCGTATATAGAAATTTTTTAGTATTTCTTCTCTAGCCCCTATATAACTGCTCGAATTATTACTTAAAATAGATGATGGCAATATTACTGCTACTATACCTTTAGGCTTAACTAATTGTGATATTCTTTCAATAAATAATATTTCTATTTCTGAGCCATCATTTGATATTTTGTCAAACAAATTAAATTTATTATTTTTTAATTGTAAATGACTTTTAAAAGAACTAACTGCATATGGTGGATTTGCAACTAATATATCAAATGTATTTGGTATAATTCCTTTGTCTGGATAATTTTCTAGTCCATCTCCAAATATTATATTTGTGTTTCCTGCTCCATTCATAAACATTGAAACTTTTGAAACTCTTGCTAACCTATAATCTTTTTCTATTCCATAAATATGTTCATTAACCCATGAATTATTGGAAACTTTTTCATTATTAATATGTTCATAATAGCTATTAATTGCTTCTATTCCTTCTGTTAAAAAATGTCCTGCTCCACAAGCATAGTCTATTACTCTCGGAAAAACTGAATTATTATCTTTTCTTATTACTCTTTCTATTGGTAAGCTATCCCAAATAAAACGTGTTATTGGTATTGGTGTAAAAAATTGACCTTCATTTTGTTTAAAGCCTTTATTTAATAATTGTTCAAATAAATCTCCTAAAAATTGATGTTTACTTGTATATACTATTTTATATTCTTGAAACAGATTAACCATTTCTACTAATATTTTACCATTTTGATAAAATAGTTCTTCATTGTGGACATCTTTAAAAGAAAAATCATTATTTGAGTAAAATTTAAGTATGCGAATTGTTTTATTTAGTTCTTCTATTGCTTTTTTTCTTTCTTGTCCTGTATATTGTATAAAGAGTTTTTCTGCATAGTCATTTTCAACATAAAAGATTTCTTCTTTCATAAAATCTTGCATACCTTTTTGATGCAAACGTTGTAGACGATCTTGTAAAGTTTCATATGTATCTGTTCCTTGTTTATATTGAAAATCCATAATATCATCATCATTTTTACTTATTTCATCAACTAATTTACAAATAAATAATGCAATTAATTTATTGAACGCATTTTCCTTGTCACTAACATTGTTATGCCTTAGTATTTCTTCAAATTTATTAACTATTTTATCACTGGGATTAAAATCATCTAAATCTGATTTTTGCTTCGGTTTAATTCCTATATTATACGCTACTGTTTTATCTGAAAATATCAAATCATCATAAAATTGTCTTTGATATGTTTCTTTCCATACTTGATATTTTTTATTTACAGTATCAGCCATTTCATATAATAATATAGTACTATCTTTTTTCGACAACTCTTTTATATTAGCATCATCTTTGCAACTAATTACTGGGCATTTATGTATAATTCTACCATCTTTAAAATCTGAAAAATATAATGCTAACCATTTTGTTGATGCTTCTTGTTGCCAATAGGAAAATAATTGTGCTCCATCATTAAAAGTATCTTTATAAGCTTTTTGGTACTCTCTACCTGCTTTTTTACATTCAATTATAAACAAAACTTCTGTTTTGCTTTCATTATAAACACAAATATCACACCTTCCACCTTTTTGATTATGTCCTAAATTCCATTGTTTTTCAAGTTCTATATGCTCTGGTCTATATCCCTTCGTTAATAATTTATTTATACATTCAAAAACAACAAAATTTTCTGGTTTAAATGCTGTATTATTTCTATTTCCTATAACTTCATTTGGATATATCAATTTTTTATTCTTAAAATCTACTTTCATATAACAATTGAAATCTGGATAAAATTTCTCAAAAATATCTTTTTTCTTAGTAAATTCCATTTCTCTTAATACTTCTTCTAAATTTTCTGTTGTTATCACTTTATTTCTCCTCATTATTAAATTTTTCTATTATTCTATTGTTAAATTCTTCTATTGCATTTTTAAAATCAATCATTGTCTTTCCTCCACTTTTTATTAACTGATTATTAGTATAGCATAAATTATTTGGATTTACTATATTTTAGAAAAAACAATCTCTATTATTCCTTTTTATTTTGTTTAATTTCAACATTTAAAATCAAAAAAGAGATACTAATTTATTATTGTATCTCTTTCTTTCCTATATATTATAATTTGTATAATTAATTTCCACCTAATGCTATTATATAAATTGTTTTTGTTTTTTCATCTAAATATATTTTACTAATGGATGCCTCCTCAATATATTTAGATTCTATTATTTTTATGTTCATTATTTTTTTCCATTGATAATTTATATTATTTGGATTAACTTTTATTTCAAAGTTCTCTAAATCTTCAAATTCTACTTGATTAATAAATTCTTCATATGCTTTATCTGTTAATTCTGCTAATATGTCTAATTGATATATAGTAGGTCCTATGCTTCTTTCACTATACAAGTTTTTAGAAATATAATATATATAATTACATTCTGGAAAATTATAAAATAATTCATAAATATTATCTTTATTTGTTTTTATCTCAGATTCATTTCTGTTAATTGTTTGTTTTTCTTTATTTTTTAATAGATTTGTTGTAACTATACAACCTAATCCTAGAATAATTAAAATTGAGATTATTTTTATAATAACTTTTTTATTCATTTTCACTATCCTTACTCAAAAATAACTTATGTAAGTGTTTATTTTACCTCTTTATCAACTTTAACTTTGTGTAATCTTCTAACAAGACATTTCACAATTTAACCTTTAATTTTTATTTTGATAATTTTTTAATTCTTTACAAAAATTTTCGAAGTATTTTTGTACACAACTAGAAAGCTCTATGTAAATCTTACCTTCTTCTGGAAATGTATGTATTGCCAAATGACTTTCTGCCAAAAGCCATAAACCTGTATATCCCTGTTTTGTAAAATAATGTTCTACCTTATCTATAATCGTAAAACCACTTGTAATTAATATATTTTCTAAATCCATTATTAGCTTTTCTTCTTTTTGATATTCTATCCATGTGTTATAATTATACATTATTGCTTTCATTATATTTTCCTTTCTTTTACCACTTTTGTATTTCTTCATTATAATAAGTAATCAAGCTTGGTTTAAACATATTATTTTCTTCTATTTTATCTAATTCTATTCTTTCATCATTACCAAAAACAAACATGGAATTTATGTTCTCATAATTTAAATATTGTGTATCTACTGTTAAATTTCTTCTTTCATTATCACCATTAAATGCCAAATTGAATCCCCAATCTCCAAATGTTGGTACTTGTAAATGATAAGGAATTACAGTATTAAACTGACTACCTATAGTTTTATTAATACACCAAAAAGATTTTTTTGCATAATATGGACTTGTAGATTGTGTAACTATAACACCATTCTCATTTAAGTTTGCTTTTATATAACTGTAAAAAACATTTGTATATAATTTGTTCAAACTTTCATTGTTTGGGTCTGGAAAATCTATGATTATAACATCAAATTTTTCCTTGTTTTCTTTAACATATATATATCCATCTTCATTTATTACTGTAACCTTTTCATTATTTAAAGAATTTTTATTTAGTTTAGATATTTGCTTATCACTAGTACATAAATCTGTCATTTCTTTATCTATATCCACTAATATTATTTGTTGTACATCATTATATTTCAAAATTTCTCTTACAGCTAGTCCATCACCACCACCAAGAACTAAAACCCTATTATGATTTTCTGCATACATCATAGGAATATGAACTAAAGCCTCATGATACCTATATTCATCACTAGAACTAAACTGTAAGTTACCATCTAAAAATAACCTCACATCATCTTTGTGTTTAGTCATTACTATTTTTTGGTAGGTAGTTTGCTTTGATAAAATCACATCATCTCTATATAGTCCATCTTCTATTCTATTAGTAATTAGTTTACCAGTACATAAAAATGACATTATTATTACCAGTAATATAATAGAAAATATACGGACTAATTTATAATTTACTATAAATTCTTTATATTTTAGTACTATAATAAATGCTACTCCTATGTTTATTGCTCCTACTAAAAATGATGTAGTGATAAATCCTAGTTTTGGAAATAGCAATATAGGAAATAATATTGAGCCAATTAGACCTCCTATATAATCAAATGTAAAAATATTGGCAAGATTTTTTCTAACATTGCTTTCATTGCTTTCTATGATTCTTGTTAATATTGGTATTTCTAATCCTACAAATATTCCTATTAATATAATTAATATATACATTATCAAAACATATATATCTGTATATATATTTACTAAAAATAAAATTAAACTTGAAAAACCACCAAGTATTCCAACACTCATTTCTATTAAAATAAACTTGTTAAACAAATTGTCTTTTATGTATTTAGATATATATGAACCTATTCCCATTGCACTCATATATAGTCCTATTGTAATAGAAAATTGTAATACACTATCTCCTTGTAAATATGAACTAATACTGCTTATAATTAACTCATATATTATAGAGCATATTGAAATTAGCAGTATTGTTACCAATAATAATCTACCATCAAATTTTACTTTTTTATTTTCCATATTATAATACACCACTCATTATAATAGCTATAGCAATAAACATTCCACCAAGCATAATTCCCACAGCTTTATTATGATTATCTACTTCTTCAGTAAGTTTAAAATCTTTTCTAAAAAAAATTTCGATTATTTTATATCCAATTAAGCAAAATATAACACCTATTGCAACATAAATAATAGTTTCTAATAATTTAAACCATATTGTTTCCATTTTTCCTTATCCTTTCAAAATAATATTACTACATAATTACAGTTCTAATAATAATAGCTACTGATATAAATATACCTGCTATCATAAAGCCAGAAGCAACATTTTTTTCTTTTAATTCTTTGTTGAAATCATAGGGTACTGCTAAATCAAATAAAAACATACTAACTAGCATTAAAATTAGTCCTAATCCTCCATATAATATTGTTTCTAATATTTCTGTCCACAATTTTTCCATAGTTTTTCTCTCCTTCTTTTATTTTCCAAAACTAGTACCACCACCACTTGTAGTTCTACTATTTATACTTTGTTGTCTTGCTGAATTGCTATAAGTTGTATATGTTGTACTTTTTCTTGAGCTACTATAAGTATTATGATAATAATAATGATGACTTCTATGATATGTTGAGGCACCTGTATTATTTGCATATTCCTTTTCTGATACTTGAACATATACAACTCCATTTTCTAAATATATGTAAGCAAATTCTTTTTTTGTATGTAACCCAATTCCGTCTTCATCTGTATTTGGGTCTGAATCTATTGTATCAGTTATTTCTTTTGGAACCCCATCTATAATATTTTTTACAGTCTGATCTATAGTTGAATATGGAGATTTATACACTTTTGCCTTTTTTTTATTAACATTGTTTGTAACTGAAGTAACATATGTATAGTTTGTTTGTTTTTCAATATATTTTTGCATTGATTTGTTCGCAAATAAATCTGAAATTATTAGAAAGAACACTCCAAAAATTATTGGTATAGATATTATTGCATATATAATAATACTTGTAATTTTATTATTTTTTGATTTTTTTTTATCTTCTTCTATTTTTTGAAAGTCTATTTGGTTGGTAATTTTAATTTTAGAATTATCAATATATTCACCTTGACTTTTTTCAGTTTCATTACCACACTTTTCTATTGAAATTAAATAAGTTTTATCTTTTGTAATGTAATCAATATAATCACATTTTTCAAGTAGGTCTACATCAGCATTACCAAAATAATCTTTCACAATGGCTGTACCTTTTTCATATAATTCATATTCTTTACTATTTGTAAAAAAAGTAAGTTCATCTGTATTTATACTTCCATAATAAGGTGTATAGATTGAATATTCTATTTTACCAAAATCACCTTCTTCTACACATAGCCATTTATGCTGATTTGATTCGTTTTTAATTTCATATTCTTGCCAAACCCATGTATCTTCTTTATATTCTATCATATTAATAACTACATATTTTACATTATTAATGTAAATAACTTGCCACTTCTTTAATTGTTCTATCATATTTAATTATATTCCTTCCATAATACACAAATCTAGCTACAAAAAAATTGAAATTTAATAACCCCTAATTCCAATTATTTTTCAATATTTCCCATTTATAACCTATACTAATACCTTATATCTGATAGGCTGATTTGCTTTCCTAGACTTACTTCTGTTTCATCTTTCCATTTTTCTATTGATAAAAAAATTTTTTCATCACTTTTATTTATGTATTCATAGTAAATTACCTCTTCATTTAATCCTACATCTGTCATTCCATAATATGTCTCAACTTTTCCAGTACCTTTTTCATATATTTCATATTCATCTTCCCTAAATCTAATATTCATTTTTAATTCAATTACTGTATTTGGTAAAATTTCGTATAATATTGCTTTAGAGGATACCTCAATATTTAAATAAAACATTTTATTGTCTTCTAAACGTCTTATTTTATATTCAATCCAATAGGAAGATTTTTCTCTAAATTTTGTCATATTCAAAACTTCATATTTTGCTTTTTCTATTAATATTTCTTGTCTATCTTTTAATTCTAATAAGCTCATTTTCTTTCCTTTCGTATTCTATCAATATTAAATTTTTCTAAAATCTGAAAAAAACACTAATGTTTCATCAGGATACTTAGCAAATTTATATGCCATTTCTCTATCATTCTCCTCTTCGTTTTTCATATTACGACTATTATATCACAATTTCCATAATTTTGCCACATTATTTTAACTTATTTAAGTTTCGGTTTTTTATTTTCCAAACTTTATTATAGAAAAAAGATATATATTATAAAGCGAGTTTGATAGTGAATCGTTATTCACTTTAAGTCATCATAGTGTATCTCTATTTTTTTATTTTCAGCTTCTTATTTATTACAATATATAACAAAATTTTCATAAAAAATTCGACAAAAATACAACTATCTATATTACCTTGAAACACTATTAGTATGAATATTTTTACCAGTTGGATAATTTTCTGAAATTTCTATTGACATTGCAAATTTTTTGGATTATATTGTATATAAAACTGGAAAATAAAGGAAGTTTATTTTTTTTTGTCGAACTTTGTTTTTTTATAAAAATTTATACAAGGTAGGATTATATATGTTAAATTTTGTTATTTGTGATGATAATTTAAATATTTTAGATAAATTTTCAAAAATGCTAGAAAGTATTTTTATTAAAAATAATTTTGAAGGTAAAATTGGACTTGCTACAAATGATATAACACAGCTGTTAGATTATGTCGATGATAATAATACTGATGTACTTATTTTAGATATTAATTTAAAATCTGACAAAACTGGCTTAGAAATAGCTTCTTTTGTAAGAGAAAGAAATAAAAATGTTTATATTATTTTTACTACAGCTCATCTAGAATATGCAATGATGGCTTACAAATTTAAAACTTTTGATTATATTGCAAAACCTGTTACTTCAGACAGATTAGAAGAAACTATTATTCGTTTGTTTGAGGATGTTAACGGTGTTCCAAAAAAGTATATTAAAATTGATAATAATAAAACTATTATTGATTCTAGTGAAATTCTTTTTATTAAAAGAGATGGTATGAAACTAATTTTTCATACAAAAAGTCGTGATTATGAAACTTATAGTTCTTTTAATAAAATTCAAGGATTACTACCTTCTAATTTTGTTAGAACACATAAATCATTTATTGTTAATATTTTAAATGTTGTAAATGTTGATACAAGTGCTAATGTTGTTTCATTTTGTGATGGTACTACTTGCTTTATTGGACCTAAATTTAAAGATTATTTATTGGAGGTTTTAAAATGATTGATTTTTTAAATGTTATTTGGAATGTACTTAGTACACCTAATGCAGATTTGATTAATTTCTTATCTATACCTGTATTACTATTAATAGAAATGCCACTTTCATTTTTTATTTTGATAACTTTATTTAAAATATCATATACTAAAAAACAATGTTTTATATTTATAGGAATATCCTCATTTGTAGCAATTATTGGTAATTTATTTGTTCCTTCGCCTTTTAATATTATACTTAACTATTTATCTTTATTTATACTAATTAAACTTTTATTTAAAATTAATTTTATAAAAACTTGTATTGCATCTCTATTACCAAGTATAATATTTGGATTAATTGGAAGTCTACTTTTCAATCCTTATTTAATTTTGCTAAATATTACTTTTGAAGAAGCAACTACAATTCCTATATTCAGAATACCTTTTTATTTTGTAATGTATTCTATAATTTTTATATTTATACTAATTTTAAAATATAAAAACATTGCAATTAATATATTAGACACATTTGACAAGAAAAATAAAGCAATTATTACACTAAACTTTATCTTTGGATTCTTTAATATAATTGTCCAAGGTTTACTAACAGTAAATTATATTGATATTTTACCAATAAATTTTACATTTTTTAATTTTATATGTATGTTAATTTATTTTGGAATAAGTTTTTTCAGTTTAGCCAAAGTTATAAATTTAGTTACTACAACACAAAAACTTGAAAGTGCAGAAGAATATAATAAAACTTTACACATTTTGCATGATAATGTTAGAGGTTTTAAACATGATTTTGATAATATTGTTACAACAATTGGTGGCTATGTAAAAACAAATGATATGAAAGGTTTAGAAAGTTATTATTCTCAATTAGAAGAGGACTGTCAAAAAGTAAACAATTTATACTTATTAAATCCTGATGTTATTAATAATCATGGGATATATAATTTACTTACATCAAAATATAATAAAGCTGATGAACAAGGGATAAAAGTTAATTTAACATTTTTGTTAGATTTAGAAGATTTAAATATGAAAATTTATGAATTTGCTAGAATTTTAGGAATACTTTTAGATAATGCTATCGAAGCATCTGCTGAATGTGAAGAAAAAATTATAAATATCACTTTTAGAAATGAAGCAAAAAATAATAGAAATTTAATTATTATTGAAAATACATATAAAGATAAAGAAATTAATATAGATAATATTTTTAATAAAGGTATATCTTCTAAAGAAAATCATACAGGATTAGGATTATGGGAAGTTACACAAATCTTAAAGAAAAATAATAATGTTAATTTACATAGTGATAAAAATGATAAATTTTTCATACAACAATTAGAAATTTATTATTAGAGTGTTTATACACTCTTTTATATTGCATATAAATCCTATTTAATTAAATATTTATGTATTTAGAACTTTTTTATAATTTTAAAATAGAGAGTGCCTCTTTTGAGACACTCTCAGCAATTGGATTGTTTATAATAACATTAAAGTATATTATATTTAAGTAAAAGCATTGTCGAACTACTTCTACTTAAAATTAAAAACTAAATTAATCTTTTTTTACTAAACTAGCTGGCATTTTTGGTTGATGCATAACAAACCAAGCATAACAAGCTGTGTTAGTAGATTTTGCATATTTTTCTGCTATTTTTGCTAAAAATTTTAACATAAGGTTTCCTCCTTAAATTTTTATGTAATACAAAAATATTACCGGTTTATATTTTTGTATTAATCAAATTAATTTGAAGTAACTTCATATACTTCATAACCATACTTGTTGTTAGTAATTCTATAAGCTAATTTCGTAATCATACATGTTTGTATAAAATAACCAAATATTAAAATATTTGCTATTACTGCATTATTTATAATTAATGCAATAATTAATCCTATTGTAAAGCAAACATATGATAATATTTGTTTTTGCTTTCTAACTTTTTTGCTTAAAATTGGGACATCCTCTGTATCTGCTGGTGCATATAATTTAATCATGACTATTCCAAATATCCCTAATGCTAAAATTAAGAAATACTTCATCATATCATCTAATATTATAATTTTAGATAAATATGCTGTTCCACAATAAAATGCACTTGTTGATACTATACATCCTATATGTGTTTTTAGATGTAATCCTCCAGAAAATGTTCTATATGGTAAAAGTATTAAAAATGTTAATAAACTTAACTTAAATACTCCTAATAAATATGCTATAAATAACATTATAAATATTTTTGGTATTTCACCTATTAGTATTTGTAAGCCATAGTCTATTATTTCCGCTCTTTCATCATCAATTTCTGGCATCTTTTTTCTAATTTTATTGGTTAGAGACTGACTGATTTTATCTATCATTTTCTCACCCACTTTTTCTTAACTTGTTCATAGTTTATCATGGATTTCTTTAAAATTTATTTTTGTTTTACGAATACACTGTTTTCTTTTATAAAAATTTACTTTTTTAATTTTATAAATGATTTTGTCACTTTCATAAAATATTTTAGAAGTTTCATATAAGTTTTATTTCTACACATAAAATACTAAAAATTCAAAGTATAGAAACACATTATAATAGGTTCAATGGAATTACGACATATTATCAAACTCACTTTGAAATATATATCTTTTTTCTATATTCAAATTTATACAATAAAAAAATCGAAACTTAAATAAAATAAGGATTTTCTTTTTTCATTATTTATGATATAGTAACTATACATAATAGAGCATGAAGTAACAAAATAAATACATTTTAAGATTTATTAATAAAAAGTTTTTATAAAAAGGAAAGTTATATATGAATAAAAGTAATGAACCAATAAAAAAGTTAAATATTATAGATATCTTTGAGAAAGCAAATAAATTATTTTTGCAGGAACAAAAAGGATTAATACTTTCAAAAGTATCTGAAAGAAGTTGGTATACTCCATTTGCAATGTATTTAAAAGAGGAGATGAGAAGAAACAATATTATTGGATACATAATTGATACTGAATACAATAGAAATGGTGGAAAGATAAAAACTATATTGGATGATGAGCAAAATTTTACAGTTTCTAAAATAACTTGTGATATAATAGTGCATAGTAGAGGGAAAAACCTAAAACAGGATAATTTAATATGTATTGAAATTAAAAAATCAACTGCAAAGGAAGATAAAAAAATATCTGATAAAAAAAGAGTACGAATTTTAACAAAAGATTCATTTGATGATACATGGTCTTATGATGGGAAGGAGCTTCCAAAACATGTATGTAGATACAAATTAGGTGTTTATTATGAAATTAATATAAAAGAACAAGTTGTACATATTGAATATTACGAAAAAGGCAAAAAGACTAAAGAGTATAATATAAAATTTTAAAAAATTACTGAAACTGTTAAAATTTTACTTTTAACAGTCTCATTATGTACTTGATAATTTTTCCATTATTTAATTTCTTTATTATAAATTTTTCTGAGAAATCTTTTGATACATTTTCATTAGTTCTGCAACACAATCTGATTCTGTCATTTTTCTCCAATCAAATCCATATGCTTCCATTACAGCCTTATCATTTTCTTGATGTGCTTTCCTTAATTCTACTGGCATTGTTAATTCATCATATAAATCTGCTAAACTACTATTTGGATATATTTTTCTAGCATCTAATATTCCTTGAGCTGTTTTCTCAACTTTCTCTTTTTGTGGTGCTGTTGGATTTGGCCATGGGAATGTATTATATACAATTGAGGAAGAATACTGATAATCACTCTTTAATCTTCCAGTTACAATTCGCATCCAGGACATATGTACATTTGATTGCAAAATTCCATATTCATATATTGTGCCATTTTGTATAATTAACAAAGAATTGGTAGTTATAACAGTATTATCTATAAAACCAATAGGGATATATCTTCTTTTTTCAGAAGTTGTTACAGGTATAACTATTGCAGATTTTGGATTCTTTTGTTCTCTAAAAAGTCCTGGAGTATCTGCCATTGCAACAGTCTTTTTATCTGTACTATTTAATCTCATTTGACGTACTTTTTGTAATCTATCTAGTATAAAAGCATATTTTTTTATTTCATTTGGAGATGTACCTACTAACCACAAACAAAATCTTTTTTTATTATATAAAAATTCTGTTGAACCTACTAATCTTTTAATGTACTTACCTATATCTGGTTCTTTTTTTATTATATTAATATATTCATTTTCATCTAGTATTAAAAAGCCACCATCTGTTGGTTGATTTCCTTTCTCCACCTTATTTATGTTACATAAGGGTTTTGTCCTTTTTTTTATAAAACAATTATTATCTTCAATAAAATAGTTATTTATTTGTTTAACTTCTTTAGCAGAATCACCATCAAATATAATTTTTTTTATATTATTAGTATTATATACACAAAAACCAATAATTACACAAAATACTTGTGCCTTTTCATAAGCTTCTGAATCCCATTTAAAGGACTTATAGCAGAAAAGTATATTTAAGTTATATTTCTCAGCCAAAGGTTTCCATAATGTATAATTTTGTTCTCCTTGAATTATAGAATTAGTAGAAACAAAAGCAGATTTTATATTAGTATTAGTCATATATATACAAGCTTTCATATACCAACCACTTACATAATCTATAATACCTAAATTTTCAAAATCATTTCCAAAGATAATTTTCATATCATTACATTGTTCTTTATTTCTTTGCCATTGTTTAGCACCAACAAACGGTGGATTTCCCATAATATAATTCAACTCATTTTTATCAATAACATCATTCCAATCAATTCTCAAAGCATTAGCCTCAATTATATTACTATACGATTTGAGAGGCAAAAAATCTAAATTCAAATGCAAAATATTTTCTGTTTCAGCCATCATTTGACTTTCAGCAATCCATAAAGCAGTTTTTGCAACAGTTACAGCAAAGTCATTTATCTCTATTCCATAAAATTGCTTAATTGAAACTTTTATTGGATTATTTATACTATCTCCAAATTGAATTTGTCCTCTATATAATTTTTCTAATGCTTTATTCTCTAGTTTTCTTAAAGACAAATATGTTTCTGTTAAAAAATTACCTGAACCACAGGCAGGATCTAAAAATTTTAATTGTGATATTTTATCTTGAAATTCTAAAACATTCTTTTTTATAGTATTTAAACTAGTTACATTTAAAACTTTATTTTCTAATTCTTCTTTTAACTCATCTAAAAATAGTGGATCAATAACTTTATGTATGTTTTCTATTGATGTATAGTGCATTCCTCCACTTCTTCTAGTTTCAGGGTTTAATGTACTTTCAAAAACAGCACCAAATATTGTAGGTGAAATATTACTCCAATCAAAATCTTCACTTGCTTTTGTCAATAATATACTTTTTACCTTTTCATTTAACATTGGTATTTCAATATTTTCGTCAGCAAATAATCCACCATTTACATATGGAAATTGTGCTAAATCTTCCTTCATATATGGATCTCTATCTTCTGATTTTGTATCTAATACTTTAAATAAATCTATTAATCCCCTTCTTATATCTTCTGCTTCAAATTTTGATAAATAATCATGAAACATACTACGTTTTCCAAAAATTCCTGCATCTTCAGCATATAAGCAAAATACTAATCTAACACATAACATATTTAAGCTTCTTAGTGTTTCTTCATTTTCAGGATCTTTATATAATGGTATTATTTCATCATATAATTTTCCTACTAATTCTCCTGCTTGAATAGATATTTCCATCTCTTTTTTTAAATTATTATTTCCAGCATCTACAATAAATTTTAATCTATTATATTCTTTTTCTAAATCTTTCAAAAATACCTCTTCTGGCTCTCCATTTGGATTTTCCATATTATATATTAAGAATGATTTAAAATTGCATGTAATAACCCATTTTGGATGTTTCGAAACTGGTAATTCTGTTATATACTTTTTTGCTTGTTGAAATGGTGTTAAAAGTGAACCATCTGCTTGTCTTATTCCTTTTCTCAAATCTTTATTGACACTTTTCTGCTCTATTAATACTTTTGTTGATGGTATATATGCGTCTATAAATCCTGTTGTCTTATCTATATGTACTTGATCTTCAAATTCTATAAATTCTTCTATTTTTTCAACTTCAAAGATTTGTTCTAATAATTGAATCCAAAATATTTGACTTTGCCCTTTTTCATATCCTTTATCTTTCCAAAATTCTGAAAAATTTTTTGCTACTTGTTTTTGTTCTTTTTCTGTCATTTATAGTTCCCCCTATGTAATTCCATTTTAATTATATATTCTCAACATCATTTAAAATACACCATGTCCCATTACTTTCAGGAAAAGCCTTAAATGCAATCTCCTCTTTAGAAATTGGATGCTGTATTATTAACTCATATGCCCATAATGCAATTTGTTTGCCTTGTCCTCTAATTCCATATTTTTGATCTCCAAAAATACTATGTCCAAAATTAGATAATTGAACTCTAATTTGATGATGTCTTCCAGTATGTAAATTCACCTTAACCAAACTTAATTTCTTTAAGTCATTATATGTTAAAACTTCATAATCCAGTTTAGCTAATTTTGAATTCTTTTTGTCTTTATTTACAACTTTGCTTATATTGTTTCTTTCATCTTTATATAAATAATCTTCTAACATTCCGCTTCTTTTGCTCTATTTTACCATCAACAACAGCAAGATATTTTTTCTTAAAAATCTTATTTCTAACTTGCTCACTCAGACGTGATGCAGCTTTTGATGTTTTAGCAAAAATCATAATTCCACCAACAGGTCTATCTAATCTATGTACTAGCCCTAAATATACATTTCCTTGTTTATTATATTTTTCTTTAATATATTGTTTTACTATTGTAAGCATATCTATATCACCTGTTTTATCCGATTGTGATGGAATATTAGGTTTTTTTTCTACTACAATTATATGATTATCTTCATATATTACTTTTAAATTAGCCATTTTTTACCTCTCAATAACTCAAAAACTTTTTTATTCATTAATGATAAAATATTTAAGTTTTGGTTTTTTCATTTTATAAATTTGATTTTAGAAAAAAGATATATATTTCAAAGTGAGTTCGACCATGAGTCATTATTCACTTTAACTTGTTATAATGTGTATCTTTACTTTGAATTTGCAATTTTTTAAACGCCTTGGAGAATGGAACTGGGAAATATATATCTTTTTTCTAAATAATATAATTTTGTCAAACGCCGAAACTTAAAACATAATAATATTATTGAAAATCAAAAAAAATTATAGTCTTTCCCATCTGCCAAAAATTCCACAAGGCAAAACTAACTTTGAATTCTCCATTGGAATACCAATCTCGCCAGCTTCAGTCTTTCCTTTAAAAATTTTATCCACAGTTAAATGTAAAATATCTTCTAAAACTTTACACGATATACCTGTTGTATATGAATTAATCAAGAAAAACAAAGGATTATCAGATAAAACATTTGTACATAATTCTACTAAATCATAAATATTATTTTCAAATTGCCAAACTTCCCCTTTTGCCCCCCTACCATAAGAAGGTGGATCCATTATTATTGCATCATATTTATTTCCTCTTCTAATTTCTCTATTTACAAATTTTACAACATCATCAACAATAAATCTTACAGATCTATTTTGTAAACCTGAACTCTCTATATTCTCTTTTGCCCATGTTGTCATGCCCTTTGAACTATCTACATGACACACTGATGCACCCGCATAACTACATGCAACTGTTGCACCTCCTGTATATGCAAATAAATTTAATACTTTTATTTCTCTTTTCTCTTTTTGTATTTTATTTATCATCCAATCCCAGTTTACTGCTTGTTCAGGAAATAACCCTGTATGTTTAAATCCCATTGGTTTTATGTTAAATGTTAATTCTTTATATTTTATTTGCCATTGTTTTGGCATTTTTTTGTTAAATTCCCATGAACCACCACCTGTACTACTTCTATGATATGTTGCATTTATTTCTTTCCATTTTTTTGGGAAACTCTTTTCTTTCCAAATTATTTGTGGGTCTGGTCTTGATAATATTACTTCTCCCCATCTTTCTAATTTTTGCCCTTCTGCCATGTCTATTATTTTATAATCTTTCCATTCATTTGCTAATTTCATATTCATTCCCCATCTTTCTTTTTAGATAGTTCTATTTTAACATATTTTATTTGATTTTTAAATGAATTTTTAAGATTTCTCACATTTTATTTATATTGTTATCATTTCGAAAAAACTAAATGAAAAAAAGAACAAAAGAGGCATGATTAAAATATTATGACTATTTAAATTACTTTACATGCCTCGTCTTTGTTCATGTGCCAATTTTACGCAAGTAAAATTGTGTACAAATATTTATATTATAGGAAATTCGGAGAACTTTCCTATAATATAAAAAAAGATGACATTGTATTATTATTTTTTACAATTCATCTTTTAACTATGTAATTTGTAACAAAAGGGTAACAATTTAATGTATCTATTCCTTTAAAGCATTGGCATTACTGTATTGTTCTTTTAAATAGTAACTTCTGATAGAACAAATCGGAAAGCTAATAAAATTGTAGTATGTTAATTAAAACTATACATTTTAATTAATAGTAAATTATAAATAGCAAAGCTTTCCGTAAATTTGTTCTTGTGCCAAATTTCTGAAAGAAATTTGTGTACAATATATTTTATATAATAGAAAGTCAGTATGACTTTCCTATTATAGAACAACAATAGGAAAATTTTAGATTTTTCCTATCAATAAAATTATATTTAAATACTCTCTAAAATTTTAATAAAAAAATATATTAAATAAAAATTAATAATAGAAAAAAGAATAAAACTAGTACAAACTATAGCAATGAACTTATTCTTCTTCATAAAATTAAAAAAATTATTTTTCATCAATTTCTTTGGCATTTCAAGCCTGTCCATCTTTTCATTATACTTAACATTAAAAACATTTTCCATAACAAATCCCCTCCATTTTAATATATATATTCAAAACTTTCAAAAATATTCCAATTATTTAAAATATTAATTATAAAAAAAAGATATATATTTCAAAGTGAGTTTGACAATGAATTATTATTCCCTTGAACCTGTTATAGTGTGTCTCTATACTTTGAATTTTCAGTTTCTTAAACGCCTTGGAAAACGAAACTGCGAAATATATATCTTTTTTCTAAATAATATTATTTTTTAAATAAAAATATATATTTCAAAGTGAGTTTGACAGTGAATTATTATTCCCTTGAACCTGTTATAGTGTGTCTCTATACTTTGAATTTTCAGTTTCTTAAACGCCTTGGAAAACGAAACTGCGAAATATATATCTTTTTTCTAAATATTATTATTTTTAAAATAAAAATATATATTTCAAAGTGAGTTTGACAGTGAATTATTATTCCCTTGAA
>CANSII010000005.1 GCA_947646915.1 uncultured Clostridium sp.
TTATGTTATATTGGAAATTTTTAAATAATTTTTCCGAAACTTCTTGACACTAATTAAAATTTGAAGTGTTAAAAAATATTTCTAAAAAATTATTTTAATTTAAAACAAAATGATGTATAATCAATAATGAATTTATAATAACAATTTAAACTCAAAATATTAAACATCTAAAAAACGGAAAAGGAAGTGTAAAAACATGATAACTCATGAAGAAAACCCAGACTATTTGAATTCATTTTTAGATTATACTATAACAATATTAAATAAATCTCCAAACACAGTTAAAGAATATAATTATGACTTAGCAATGTTTTTAAAATATATAAAAATAAGATTTAACATGACAAAAGAAGAAGACTTTTCTAATATAGAAATAAAAGATATTACTCTAGATACAATTAAAAAAATAAAATTAGATGACATACATGCTTTTTTAAGCTATTTAACAAATACTTATCACAGTAAAGCTACTACAAGAGCTAGAAAAGCTTCTAGTATTAGAGTATTCTTTAACTATTTAAGTGCTAAGGCTAATTTGATAGAAATAAATCCTGCACAAAATTTAGAAACACCAAAGCTTGATAAAAGATTGCCTAAATATCTGAGTTTAGAAGATAGTCAAAAGTTATTAAATGTAACTTCAAATGAAGATAATAGAAATTATAAAAGAGATTATGCAATTATTACATTGTTTTTAAATTGTGGAATGCGTTTATCTGAACTGGTTGGCATTAATATTAATGATATAGATTTTAGTGATTGTAAGATGACTGTAATTGGTAAAGGTAATAAAGAACGTGATGTGTATCTAAATAAAGCCTGTATGAGAGCTATTAATGATTATATAGATGTTAGACCTAAAGATGGTATAAAAACTGATAAGAAAAATTCTAAACAAGCATTATTTTTAAGTGAACGAAAAGAAAGAATTAGTAATAGAACTGTTCAGTATATTGTAGAAAAAGAACTTTTATCAGCAGGACTAGATACCAAAAAATATTCTGTTCATAAATTAAGACATACTGCTGCAACTTTAATGTATCAATATGGAAATGTTGATATTAGAGCATTACAAGAAGTTTTAGGACATGAGAGTATATCTACAACTGAAATTTACACTCATGTTGCCAATCAACAAGCTAGGAATGCTGTTGAAAGTAATCCATTAGCTAATATATAATTGTAACTTGAACAAAGATAGAGCATGTGAACAAAGTTAAAAGGTTATAAAAGTTTAATCATGCTCTTTATGTTCCTATTTATAAATTGGAATCTTTATTTTTTCCCCCTCATCTAATATTGAATTTGATAAATTGTTTATATTTTTTAATTCACTTACAACTTCCCTAATATCTTTATTTTCAAAATACTTGTTATTGGAAATTTGTTGTTCAGCAATGCTCCATAAAGTATCTCCTGAATACACATAATCTTCTTTAAAACTAATTTCAACTTTTGAATATGTATTTTTAGAAAAAACTATCAATGCTCCTATAATAATTATTATTATACTAATTGTTCTTATAAATTTTCCTTTATTTACTACTTTCACTACAATTACCCCCTTTTGGTAGCAAACATATTATTTGGGAATACATGTTTGCTTGTTGATATGATTATAAGCGAACATTTATTTTTTGTCAATAGTTTTTTTTATTTTTTTATTATATATTCTATAATACTAGAGAAATTGCTGATTTATAATATTTTATAATATTATAAATCAGCAATTTCTCTAAAGTATAAAAATAAAATAATTAAATAATAACACAAACATTACTCGTTAAAATTACTAATTATCCATTAAGATTTAATTTATGTTTTGTAAAATCAAACTTTTTAGGCTCATGAATTTTTAAATAATGA
The DNA here is from genome assembly GCA_947646915.1 of uncultured Clostridium sp. Lineage (GTDB taxonomy): Bacteria > Bacillota > Clostridia > TANB77 > CAG-508 > CAG-269. The sequence goes on from CANSII010000005.1 coordinate 1,867, forward strand.
GATGGAATATCTTTCAATAAGCCTGAAATATATATAATGTTCCCATTAACATCAGTAACCTTAATATTAGGGAAAGTTCTAATCATTTTCCTATCTCCCCAATATTTATAAATAAAATTAGATAATTTTTCATTATTATATATTTTTTCATATTGTATATGAACTGCCTCTTTATTTGGTACATCTAAATCATTTTGAACGATCATTCTTATCAAAAAATAAGACATTGCAATACCTGTTATAATACAATCAATAAATAGTATAATTATAGTTGATAAAGTTAGTATTCTTAAAGATTTTATAGAAACTTTTGATTTTATCCAATTAATTAATTTATCTATTTTAGTATTAAAAGAAACTATTAAATATAATGCTAAAAATCCCCAAAATATTGAAAAATACACACAGATTCTTCCATTTATATTAAGTGGCATATCTGAATAATCCCACCATTTAACATGTAATATCAGTTCTCCTATCAAGCTTACTACATATTCTATAATAGAGCCTAATAAAAAACCTCCAAAAAATAAAATATTATATCTTTTATTATATTTGTGTAAAAATATTATCATTAAAGAAGCACCTAATCCATAAATTGCACATACTGGGCCATATATAAAGCTTTGCCTACTTTCCCAAACACCTTTCGTTATTATTCCAAATATTGTTTCTATGATATATCCAACAACACTATAAATGATAAAATATGCGAAAATTCTCCATATACTTAATCCCATTATAGTAAAAGTTTTTTTATTATCTTTTGTTGAAGTATTTATTTTTTCTTCATTTATTATTCCATTTTCTGTTGTATTCTCTGACATCAAATTTCCAACCTCCAACTAATTAAATTTAAAGTATTTTTAATATATTTTCTAATTCTTCTATTTTTCTGTTATAAAAATCTATAGTATTATTATATGTTTCAATACTTTCTAAATCTACATCAACCATTTTTAATAAATCTATTGATTTTTTACTACAACCTTGTTTTAACATTTCTATATATTTTTCTACATAACCATCTTCTTTATTCAAAATTTTTGTGGCAATTGAGATTGCAGCTGATATTCCTGTAGCATATTTATAAACATAAAAATCACTATAAAAATGAGGAATACGTTCCCATTCATATTTTATTTGTTCATCAATTATTATTTTACTACCAAAATATTTTTCATTTAATTTATAATAAATATTATTTAAGTCATCTCTAGAAAGTGTCTCATTATTTTCTATTTTATCATGAACAATCTTTTCAAACTCTGCAAACATAGCTTGCCTGAAAAATGTAGCTCTAATCATTTCTAATAATTCATATAATAATTCTACTTTTTTAGTATCATCTTTTTCATTTTTAATTTGATAATCACTTAATAAAATTTCATTTACAGTCGAAGCTACTTCAGCAACCATTATTGTATAATTTGCGTCAATTACACTCTGATTTTTATTTGAGTAATATGAATGCATACTATGCCCTAATTCATGTGCTATTGTGCTTACATCTCTTTTGCTATTAACAAAATTCATTAATACATATGGATGAACACCATATACTCCCATACTATATGCTCCACCTTTTTTATTTGGCTTTTCATATACATCTATCCAATTATTTTCAAAAGCTTCTTGTAATTTTTCTGTATACTCTTTTCCTAATATTTGTAAAGCATTTAAAACTTCATTTTTAGCTTCTTCAAATGTTATACTGTCCTTTTCTTTTTGAAATGGATTTACATATAAATCATACATGTGCATTTCTGATAAATTTAACATTTTCTTTTTTATATTTATAAATTTATGATTAACATCTAAATTTTTATTTACTGCTTCTATTAAAGCCTCATATACTTTTATACTTGCATCATCTTGAATTACAGCTTGTTCTAAACTTGTTTTATATTTTCTTATTTTTGCAGTTGTTGATTTTGCTTTAACATTTGTTATATACATTTCTGTAATTGTATTTACAAATTCGCTATATTTCTTATACATTAATTCAAATGCTTGTTTCCTGATATCTTGATTTTGACTTTTTAAATATATTGAGTATGTACTATCTGTTAATTCTACTTCTTCCCCATTTTCATTTATTAATTTACCAAATTTGATTTCTGTGTTTGTTAGCGTATCATATGTATTTTCTGCTGCAGATATTATTTCTGAATAATTTGCTAATAAATTTTCCGCTTCTTTTGATAATGTATGTTGTTTTTCTTTCAAAATATCTCTTATATCTCTTGAATATTTTTGTAATCTGTAATCATTCTCTAAATATTCTTCGATTTTAGTTTCATCTGCATATGTAATTTCAGGTGTAACAAAAGATGTTGCAACATTAAATTCTGTTCCTAAAGCTTCCACTTCTTTAAATAGCTTAATTCCTTCTTGATTAGACATATCTAAATGATATTTTAACATTCCATAAGCATATAACTTTTCGAATATTTCTAATGTTTTCTCATATAAATTATAAAATTTATATAAATTGTCTGATGTTTTACATAGTGTTCCTTCCATTTCTTTTATTTGTTTTAGTATTTGTTTTATTTCATTTTTTGATTTGTTATATTCTTCTTCATTTTTAAATATGTCTTGTAAGTTCCAATTATATTTTTGATTTTCAACTTCTTTCAATTAAATTCCTCCTTCTTATCAATAATATGTATTTTACCATAGTATTAATTAATTTTCTATAGTATTTTTTATTTAATTTAAAAGGTTAATATCAACCCATTACAGTTCCTAATGAAAAAAATATTATAAAAGATTGAAATATATTTGGTAGTGAACTGTAAAATCAAACTATTAACTATTAAGATAAATTTTTCATATAATATATAGATGTCGAATGAAAGGAGGTATTGTTGAAATTGGAAGTAAAAGATAAAAAAATTGGTTTTGTTTTTACAGGTTCTTTTTGCACATTTAGTAAAACAATTCCAAAAATGAAAGAATTAATAAAAAAAGGTGCTGAAGTTATTCCAATAATGTCTTTTAATAGTTACAATATGGATACTAAATTTGGAAAAGCTGAAGATTTTATAAATGAAATTCAAGAGTTAACAGGTAATGAAATTATTCATACAATACAAGGTGCTGAACCAATTGGTCCAAAAAGATTGACTGATATTATGGTAGTTAGTCCTTGTTCAGGTAATACTATGTCTAAATTAGCTTATGATATTATTGATACTCCTGCTACTATGGCTGTTAAATCTCATTTACGTAATAATCTGCCTGTTGTTATTGCTCCTTCTACAAATAATGGTCTTAGTCGGAAATGCTGTTAGTATTGCTTATTTACTTAATAGAAAAAATTATTATTTTGTTCCTTTTAGACAAGATAATCCAATTACTAAACCTCGTTCAATTGTTTTTGATACAGAATATCTTATAAAAACAATTGAATTTGCTCTTGATGGTGAACAAATTCAACCAATATTGCTTTAGTGAATTTGTATACAAATGTTATTTTATGTAAGTATATTTATATAGTATAAGTAAAAGTACCAAAAAACTTTGGTACTTTATTTTTTTCTAAATATTAATCATATTGATCTAAATTATCTATCTGCAAAAATTTAAAAAGTCTAATTGTTTACTATTGTTAAAAATGATACTCACTTCTGATGAACTAATACCTAACACTTTACCTATATCAGCATTATTCATACCTTGCTTTTTTAAATCCTGTATTTGAGGAAGTAAAGCTAATTTTTTCATCCATCCAATATACTCAGCTAACATCTCATAATGTTTAGTATATCTTAATATATCAGCAAGTTCAATTGCAATACTTGTAGCAGCTTTAAGACCTTCCTTTTTACTTGCATTCAAAATAAGAGCTTTTATACAATCTCTATTAGCAAATTCAGGATAATTATATAAAGTATTTAAAATAATTTCTATATCCTTATCAGATATATTAATATCTAAGTTATGTAAGGCAGTTACTATCTCAATAAATTTTTTTCTTCCTTCTGTAGATATATTTTTCTTGCCTTCTAACTCTAATTCATCTTCTTCTCTTGCAATTTTACTATATTTTTTATATTTCTCAATATAACTTTTTATCTTTTCTGCTCTCTCTTTCATTAACTTTTTAGCTTCTTCTTGTGATATTATTCCTTTTTGTATTAATTTTCTTTTTTGATACAATACCCTATGCATAGTTAGACTTTTTGTTCTATCACTTTGAACAATTTCTGTTGGAGTATAGCCTTGTTTTACTTTTTCTAAAACATATTGCTCTTGTTCAGCTAAAGGCATTTCTATATCTTTAGATAGTGTTTTTTTAAAACTATTTTTTGCATTTTCTGTTACTTTCTCTCGAGTTATAGCACCTACATTAATAAGTTCGTTTATCATTTGAGTAGTTTCTCCATAATCAAGTTCTGGTCTTAACTCTCGTATTTGTTTGTGAGTTATTCCTTTATTTATACAATCCTTAACAAATTTCAAATCTTCTTGCTTTTTTGTTTCTCTTGCTATATTTATTTCTTCTACTGTTATTAATTTTTCATTTTTAATATCTTCCATATAAATATTAAAATCATACGATGTTATATTTAGTTGTTTATTGATCTTATAATTTTTCAAACCTTTTCTCAAAAGATGAACAATTTGATCTCTTTTTTTAATATATTCTAAATCTGTTTTATCTATTGATGAATTATCAATTTCTATAATACTTACTTTTTGTATTTCATCTCTTTGGAGTTTTCCGTTCTTCTATCAGTTCATTTATATGCCAGTCTACAGTATATTTATTCATTTTCAATAAATTAGAAATTTGTAATTTAGTATATTTTTGTTTTACTAATTTAAAAATTGTTTCCCTATTTTCTAAAAATTGTTTATGTTTTATTTCAGCTTTCCCCGTTTTTGTTGATTTTCTAACTTTTGTTTTATTTAAACCTTGAGCCGATGGATGTTCCTTATAATATTGTGCAGAAGCTGATTTAATCTCACCTTCTGTTAAAATACCTTCCTTAATTAAAGTATTTCGCATATTAGTAACATATGTTTTTGTATAGCCAAATCGTTCAATCATCCTGCGCATTGGAAGCCCCTCTTTAAACGATTTTAATATTACTTTCTTATCTTTTTCATATTTTTTTGTTTCAACCATGTTCTTATTTGGTTTACTCATAAAAATTTCTCCATTCTATATTTAAAATACTTTTTTAACATTCTATTACATTTACTTTGTGCTTAAAAGTTTCTAATCTCCATGAAATAGTGAAAGTGATCTCACAGATATCATCATGTGAGACCACCTTTACCAAAAGAGGGGGATACAACAAGTATAACTTAGGAGGCAATATGTTTAAAGGATCCTCCCCCTCCTATTGGTATAACCAAAATATGTAAAGTTTCCAAAAGGAAACGTATAATTATTATACATTATAATACATAATTATGTCAAGCTTTTTTGACTATTTTTTCAAAATTAATTTGATTTCTTCATTTCTTTTAACTTTTTTAGTAGTAGTTTTAATCAATTCTTTATCAGTCAAAATCATATTAGTAATATGTTTGTATCTTGGAACAGTCTCATTAACCTCTTTTTTAATTCTATTCCAAATTATATCTTTTATTTCATCTTCAGATATATCTCCAAATTTTTCATAAACTTCATCTTTATTATAAACAACCTTTACAGATAATTTTAAATCATTTTTATCATTTTCATCAGGAAGACCAAAAACCATAGATTCTTCTATCAATTCAATTCTATTAACTAGTGTCTCTAATTCTTCTGGGAAAATCTTTTTGCCATTTTTTAAAACAATCATATTCTTCTCTCTGCCTGTTATAAAAATAAAACCATCTTTATCAATATATGCTAAATCTCCTGTATGAAACCAACCATCTTTTAAAACTTTTTGAGTTTCTTCTTCATTCTCGTAATATCCAAGCATTACATTTGGTCCTTTTGCAATAAGTTCACCGATTCCATTACTATCCTGATTTATTATTTTTACTTCTACATTTTCCATTGGAACACCTATTGATCCTACACGAGCTTTATAATCATTTTCAGCAACTAAAACTGGAGATGTTTCTGTAAGACCATATCCTTGAACCATTCTAATTCCTAAATTAATAAATCCTTGTTCAACTTTTGGATCTAGTGGTGCTCCACCTGAAATTACAAATCTCATTTTTCCACCAAGTTGATCTATTACTTGTTTGAATAGTTTTCTTCTTATGTCGATATGAAATTTTAACAAAAAGTTACTTATTTTTATAGCATTTTTTATTAGTTTTGTTTTTCCTTGTTTTTCAATTTCTTTTTGAATTCTATTATAAATTGCTTCGACTAATAAAGGCACTCCTACAAACACTGATATTTCATATTCTTTTAAATTTTGAGATACATATCTCAATCCATCGGGGAATGATGTTCTTACTCCAAATGCAAGCATTACAATTAATGCAGTTGATCCAAATATATGATGAAATGGTAAAAATGCTAAATTTGAATCTGTATCATAAATACCTTCTGCTTTTTGCATTGCATATACATTTGATGCAATATTATTTTGAGATAACATTACAGCCTTTGATTTTGATGTTGTTCCAGATGTGAATAGTAATATTCCCATTTCATATGAATTTATCTTTGTTGAAATGTATTCTTTATTTCCATTTTCTAATAATGTTTTTCCTTCTTCTTTCAAATTGTGTATATCCTTATATCCTTCTAATTTTGACATACATATAAATTCCTTTAAATTGCTATTATTTCTTAATTTTAGTTGTTCTATTTTTTCAATATACTTTTCATCAAAAATTATACAATCAGCTTTGCTTCTTATTAATGAACTTTCTAATTCATCTATTTGTAAATCTTTATCTAATGGAATTGATATTATTCCTCCTAAAAGATTTGTTAAATGTGCTAATGCCCATTCATATCTATTTCGTCCAATAATAGCTATTCTTTTGTTTTTTAATCCTAAGTCATATAATTTAGTACCTAACGCATTTATGTGCTCCAATAGCCTTTTATATGTGATATTTTCGTATCTTTGATTTTTTTCTTCTTTATGTTTTATTATAAATGCTATATTATCTGCATATTTCTCAGCTGAATTATAAATTATTTCTTTTATGTTTTTAAACAACTCGACATCTTTGTTTTTTTTCATAATATTACCTACCTTTTGTTATTATAATATAGTATTTTTAGAAAAATGTCATTAATCGTAGTGGTCAGTTAATATAATATGATAGTCATAAATTTTTTTAATAACACATATATTCTATTAATAAGTTACCATTCACATCTAATATAATGTAATAAATTTTTAAAATGTGAGTGTAAAACTAATAAGTATATAAAAGAGGGTTCTATATGTTTGTTTTTAATGTAAAAGTAAATCGGAAGTAAACTATTTAAACAATTTTTTATAGGAGTTATAATACTTTTAATATGTATTTTAGGAATTGTAATGTATAGAGTTTTTGCAGGAGCTAATAACTCAACTAGAGAAGACGCTTGTATTAATAAAAATGGTGTATCACATATATCTGCTAAAAATTATACAAATATTTTAAAATCAGTTCACGAAAATATTGATTCTTTTGTTGGAAAAAAAATAAATTTTACAGGTTATGTTTATAGGGTTTTAGATTTACAGGATAATCAGTTCGTTCTTGCTAGAGATATGATTATTAATTCAAATTCTCAAACTGTTGTAGTTGGTTTTTTATGTGAATGTGATACCGCTAAAGATTTTTCAAATGATTCTTGGATTGAGATTACAGGGGAAATAATAAAAGGTACATATCATGGTGATATGCCTATTATAAAAATTACTGATATAAAATCTGTTGATAAACCTTCTAAAGATGAATATGTTTATCCTCCTGATGATAGTTATATTCCAACTACTGGAGTTTTGTAAAATGTAAGGGCTACTAAAAAAGTAGCCCTTACATTTTTTATTGTGGAATCAAGAGCTTTTTTAAAATTTCAATTACTTTTCCTTCTTCTGGAAGATTTTCAAATTCTTCGCATTTGAAATCCTCCCATCCTCCTTGATTCTTCAAAAAAAATTCTACTAGTTCCAATACATAATCTGTCTTCATAAAGCCTCTTTCTACCATTTACAAATGGTTTTAATCCAGAGTTTTTCAGTTTCTTTTATATATTAACATAATTTCAGTAAAAAGTAAAGTTTTTTTAATTTATTTAAGTTTCGACTTTTTGAAAAAAAATATAATATTTAGAAAAAAATATATTTTGCAAAATACCAAAACTTAAAATTTCAAATTATTCATAATTTTCTGTAATATTTTTTAATAACAGTCTATTTTCTATCTAATAAACTCTTTACAACACCTTCATCAATTAAAGTTGCGAACACATTCTTAATAATAATTAATATAATAGGCCCAACAAGCATACCTAAAACACCAATAAATTTAAAACCAGTATACATAGCAATCAAAGTAAAAATAGGATGTGTACCAATATGTTTGCTAACCAATCTTGGCTCTAAAAATTGTCTAATAATAGACATAATAGCAAATAAAACAACAATAGCAATACCTAACTTTAAATCACCATTTAATCCTGAAATAATAGCCCAAGGAACCATTACAGTACCAGAACCTAAAATTGGTAATGCGTCAACAAAACCAATAAATAATGCCATTAATAAAGGAAATTCAATATTAAAATTTGCAAATTTTAATATATATAAACCAATTAAAGAAATCACAAAAGAAACTAAAATTAACGTAAATTCAGCTTTTAAATATCCTCCTAAAGTTTTGCTTAATTCTCTAATATGAATACCAAGCTTTAAAACCCATCTCTTAGGTAAATGATGTTCAACTTGATCTAAAATATAAACTTTATCAACACATATTAAGTATAAAGCCATTATTGTAATAACAAAATATATTGCTATTGTAGGAATAGAAGTTACTATATTTATCAATCCTGTTAATGCATTTTTTACCCATACTGAAATTGTATTTAGTAGTCCTTCTGTAGAGTTTTGTAAAACTCCTGTTATCTCTTGAGGTAGATTTACTTTGTTGAAATCAAATCTATTTGTAAAACTTTGAAAAAGTGCATGAGCTTTTTCAAAATATCCATTTAGTCCTTGCAATAAATTTGAGGCTTCTGAAAATAGTGATATTATTCCCCATGTTAAGCCTCCAAGTATTATTACTGATACTATTACAAATATTATTATCGAACTTGTTCTTCTTGTCATTTTTGTTTTTTTCATTATAAGTCTTATTAATGGTTCTATTAGTAATGATATTATAAATGCTATTAAAAATGGCATATAAAATATTGATAGTTTGAATGCTAAATATAAGCCTACTAATATTAATACTACATATAATATTTTTTTTAATACTCTTGTCCAATATGACATATCTACTATCATAAATAATAAAATCCTTTCTTTTGAAAATAAAAATCCTTCATTTTTAATGTATTATATTGTATCTATGTATTTTTATATTTTTCTCATACATCTTATTTCTATTATATGTAAATTTTCGTTTTGTATTCTAAATATAAAGAAGACTTGCTAGTGAAGTGAAACTATTTTTTTATTCACTTCACTAAAGCAAGTCTTTTTATTGATTATTTTTATCATCATGACAATCACAAATGCCACTAATAGTTGAACAAACATCTTGTTTTCCTAATTCATTATCATTTTGAGCTAAATTTCCTAAAGTTAAAATACCAATAACATGATTATTTTGATCACAAACTGGTAATCTTCTAATTTGATATTCAGACATTTTACTTTCAGCTTTTTCCATTTCATCAGTATCACAACAAGTGCATACATTTGTTGACATTATGTCGCTTGCAGTTGTTGTTTTTGCATCTTTATCACAAGCTATAGTTCTTAAGATAATATCTCTATCTGTTAATATTCCACATATACAATTATTGCTGTCACAAACTGGGACACATCCTATATGATTGTCATTCATTAATTTTGCTATTTCATTAATTTTTGTTTCAGGTTTTACACAACATACTGTATCACACATACAATCTTTTACTTTCATTTTGTTCCTCCTATAATTTTATTAAAAAGTGTATCAAAATTTATATAAAATAAAAATTTTTACACAAATTTATTATTTGCAATATAAAAAAGATTATTCATATTAAAAAATTACATTTTTTAATATAAGTAATCTTTATATAAAATTATTATAATTTATTTTATGAAAAATTTTTTAAAATAAATACTATATATAAAAACATCTTTAAAACTAAGCTATCCTTTAATTTTCATTTTTTATTATATTAATTTTTTATTGGAAATAGATATATATTTTTTTAAAAAACGAAAAATAAATAAGTTATCTTTCATATATATCAAAATTTCCTGTTTCAAATTCTCTCATAAAAGGAGGTCTTCCTGGTCCATATGGTGGTCGCATAGGAGGTCTCATTGGTGGTCTATTTCCTGGTCCATGTGGTGGTTGTGGCGGAAATGACGGTCTATGTGGTCTATTTAATAATTCACGTATTAATAAAATTTTTATTAAATCTCGTAAGCCTCTATTTATTTGTCTAGTTTCCCTATTTTCCCCTGTTGATTCTTTTACTGATACTTGTGGTTTCTTTTCAGCTACTTTTGTTGTAGATGTATTTGAAGCAGTTCTTACATCATTATTTAAATTTATATTTACTCTAATTTCATTTCTTTCTTCCATAGCATAATATATCTCATCTGTCATATTTTCAATATCTTCATTTGTAAAAGGTCCTCTACTATCTGTGCATTTTTTCATTATCATAGGATATACTATTTTATATATTTCAGGATAACAATTCTCTAATTCCATGTTTGGATTATTATATGTTCTTTCATAGTCGTTATTCTGCATATTAAAATTTTGATATGGTGTATTACAATCATAACAGTTTTCTTGTGGATATCCTAATATACTTCTTATGTATTCTTCATATGTTTGATTATACATAAATTACCTCCCTCTTTTAATTATTCTTTATATTATATGAGAAAGGTTTTAGTTTTGTTATATTTTTATATGCATAAATAATATGAATCTTCAAAAATTCCGTTTTTCAAGGCATTTAAGATACTGAATATTTATATTTTATATACACATTATAACGGATTAAAATGAATAATGACTAAGGTCAAACTCATTTTTTCAGATTAATATTATTATGCTCAATAATTTTTATAAATTATTAACTAAATCTTTAAACTTATGTCCTCTATCTGCAAAGTCTTTAAACATATCAAAACTTGCACTTGCTGGTGAAAATAATACAACATCGCCTTTTTTTGCATATTTTTTTGCTAAAGAAATTGTTTGTTCTAAACTATCACACATATAAATATCAATATGTTTATCTTGATTTTGAGCTTCTTCTTTTACAACATCAAAAATCTTTTCAGCTGTTTGCCCCATTAAAATTAATGTAGAAACCTTTTCTAATATAGGTTTTGCAACAGGCTCATAATCTAAGTTTTTATCATATCCACCTGCAATTAATATTACGTTTTCTTTAAATGCGTTTAATCCAGATAATGTTCTTGTTGGTGAAGAACTTGCAGAGTCATTATACCATTTTACACCATTAATTTCTCTTACAAATTCTATCCTATGTTCTACAGGTGTGAATTCCTTTATTGCTTCAATTGCTGTATCAACATCTACTAGGCTTTGCGTTGCAGCTAATGCTGTTGCAATATTTTGAAAATTGTGATTTCCTCTTAAAATAACTTCATCTGTATTTAATAAATGTGTTCTTACTTTTTCATCACATTTTTTAATTACATTTTCATCAACAATATATCCATCATTTAATTTTGTTTGACTACTAAAAAATACAACTTTTCCATTTGCTTGTTTTGCACATTCTCTAGTTATATCATTATCATAATTTAAAATTAATATACCATTTTTATCTTGATTTTTAAATATCCTCTTTTTTGCTTCAATATATTCTTCATAATCTTTATGTATATTTAAATGATTTGGTGTTATATTAGTAATAACTGCAATATCAGGACTTATTTGCATATTCATTAATTGAAAACTACTTAATTCTAAAACTAATATATCATTTGGTTTAATTTCAGGTAATTTTGTAAATAATGGTGTACCAATATTTCCACCTAAATGAGTTGTATAGCCTGCTTTTTGTAAAATAGCATTTACTAAACTTGTTGTTGTTGTTTTTCCATCACTTCCTGTAATTCCAATTATTTTGCATGGACACATTTCCATTAAAAGCTCAACTTCTGTTGTAACAATTGCCCCTCTTTCAGCTTCTTCACGCAATTCAGGTTTTGTGGGTAAACAACTTGGTGATCTATATATTATGTTAAATCCTTTTAGTTTTTCTAAACAGTTTTTTCCAAATGAAAATTCAAATCCATATGTTGTGACTTTATTTACTATTTCTTTGGATAGCTCATCTATTGTTCTATCGTCAAATACTGTTACTTGTGCTTTTTTTTCATATAAATAGTCTAATAATGGTTGATTACTTACTCCTAATCCTATTACAGCAACTTTTCTGTATCTTATGTATTCATTAAATTCTTTTAATTTCTCATTTTCATAATTCATTATTTTTTTCCTTTCACTTCGCTTCGCTCGTTCATCGTCATCCAAAATTAATGTTTACAGAATTTATTTCATAAATTCTGCATAAGATATCTGTAGCTCATTTTATTCGCACATCTATCTTAATTTTTGTCTGCCAAATCTTTTCTTTGGAGCTTCTTCACTTCACTTGTTACAGATGACTTATGCAGAGCTGGACACTTCTATCTTATCCTATTCTTTTTTTCTACTTTTGTTACATTATATATCTTTTTTTTGTAAATTACAATTTTTATAGAATATTTTTTGTTTTTTTGCTCATAATATTTATAGAACTTGATTGGAGGTGCTTTTCATGTCAAACAAGAATAATAAACAAAATAAAAACAATAATAACAACAATAACAATAACCAAAATAACGAAAAACAAAATAATAAAAATTAATTGTAGATAACAAAAAAAGAGGAATTCTATATATTTAGAATTCCTTTTTTTGGGAGTTATTTAGAAGCTCCCTCTTCTTTTTCTGTTACCTTCTTTTCAGTTAGTACTAAGAAGCAAATAATCACTAATACTATTAAAATATTTATAATATAGCTACAAGCTTTGCCTTATTCTGTAGGTATTTACTCTTATATTTATATTTTTCAATCGAATTAATATAATTTACAAAATAAACAAGGTTAATATATTTGAATTATAAATAACAGCATAAAAGCACTTGATTCAACAAGTGCTTTATGCTATGTTGTGGCTATACTAATATTTATTAGTCTTTTATTTCGCCATTTGAGAAATTACTTGATAAGCAACTTCCCCATTTTTAATATTTGAAAAATGAATTTCTGAGCTATCCCCTGCTGTTGTAATGGATATATCCATTGTACCACATCTTGTCTGTAAAATTCCAATGCTCTTTGAGCACGAACGAATTTTGCAAGCTGGTATAGTCACTGTTTTTTTTGTCATCCACCCATAGTTATAAACTATTTCATTTGGGTTAATGACTAAAATGCTATAAGTCTTTATATAAGTGCTTACCAAGCAACCTATAATACAAGGAATTGCGATGATTAGATAACTAACTATACAAACTATTTTTATCAATTTTATCCTCGCGTCTCCTTCCTCTAGTAAACTAAGTAGGGTTTTCATAATAAAAAAGCCTACTATAGTTAAAACTGTTCCAATCGCTACACTTATCAAATCCCGTGTAGCTCCGTAATAAAATTTTTTTGTGTTGTTTGTGTTTGCCATAGTGTCAATCCTCCTATTAAATTTTATTTGGAACATATACATACAATATATATTCACTTAGTATAATTATACCATTATTTACATAAAGTTGCAATAGTTTAAACGAAACTTTTTACACACCAACACTTGAGAAACCATTATCAACATGAATAACCTCGCCAGTAATAGCATTAGCCATATCACTAAACAAGAAAGCAACACTATCACCAACATCTTTAGTTGTAACATTTCTATGTAAAGGAGCACGTTCTTCAACAATATCCAAAATAGAACCAAAATCCTTAATACCCTTAGCTGAAAGAGTTTTGATAGGGCCAGCCGAAATAGCATTTACACGAATACCTGAATTTCCTAGATCTCTAGCTAAATATCTAATACTAGCTTCAAGAGCAGCTTTAGCAACACCCATAACATTATAACCAACAATAGACTTTTCTGAGCCATAATATGTTAAAGCAACAATACTAGCATTTTCATTCAACATATCCAATTCTTTAGCTGTTTGAGCAACAGATACTAAAGAATAAGCACTTACATCACAAGCATGAGCAAAACCATCTCTTGATGTTAATATAAAATCATTTCTTAAATCATCTGTATTTGCGTGAGCAATAGCATGTAAAATACCATCAATTTTACCATGTTCTTTATAAATTGTTTCAAGACATTGTTTTATTGACTCATCACTTGAAGCATCACATGGATATGTTTTAGATCCTGGTATTTCCTCAATTAATTTTTCTACTTTTTCACCTGATTCCATTGAACCATGTGTAAATATAACTTCTGCACCTTGTTCATATGCAGATAAAGCTACACCCCATGCTATACTCCATTTATTTCTAATTCCCATTATTAATATTTTTTTACCTTTTAAAATCATTCTAAAAACCTCCTTTTAAAATTTACTTATTAAACATAATAATATTAATCTGAAAAAATGAGTTTGACCTGAGTTGTTATTCACATTAACCGATTACAGTGTGTATATAATATATGAATATTCAGTATCTTAAACACCTTGGAAAACGGAATTTTTGAAGATTCATATTATTATGTTATATATTTAATTATCTTGTATTATGAAATCAAATGTTATATATTTCCTATTTTTCTAAATTTCTCATATCTGTTTTGTATTAAAGCTTGTGAATCAAGCTTTAACAATGTATTTAAATTATGAATTAAAACATTTTTTAAATTATTGCAAACATTTTCAAAATCAACCTGAACACCACTTTCAGGTTCAGAAATAACATCATCAATAATATTCAAATCTTTTAATTCATGAGCTGTAATTTTCATTTTATCAGCGGCTTCCTTTGCCTTTGAAGAATCTTTATATAAAATACTTGCAAAACCTTCAGGAGATAAAATTGAATAAATTGAATTTTCTAACATAATTATAATATCTGTAACACCAATTGCTAATGCTCCACCACTTGAACCTTCTCCTATTACAACTGAAATTGTTGGAACCTTTAATTTTGACATTTCAAATAAATTTCTTGCAATTGCTTCCCCTTGGCCTCTTTCTTCTGCTTCTATTCCTGGATAAGCACCGAGGTGTATCTATAAATGTTATAATTGGTCTATTAAATTTTTCAGCTTGTTTCATCAATCTTAATGCTTTTCTATAACCATCAGGATTTGGCATACCAAAATTTCTTTCAATATTTTCTTTAGCATTTTTACCTTTTTGTTCACCAATTACTGTAACTGGAAAGTCATCTAACATTGCGATTCCACCAACAATCGACTTATCATCACCAAAATTTCTATCTCCATGGAATTCAATAAAATCAGAAAAAATTTCATTTATATAGTCTAAAGCCTTAGGTCTTTCTGACTTTCTAGCAAGTTCTACTCTTTCCCACGCTGAAATATCTTGTTCTTTGCTTTTTTGTCCAAAAGGAAACGTCCCTGATAAACATTCTTTTGTGCAATCTCCAAAAGGAAACGTCCCCTTTGGACATTGACTTGTTAATATAATTTTATATAATACATCTTTCATGTGTTTTCTATCAACAATTTTATCAATAAATCCATGTTCTAATAAAAATTCTGAACGTTGAAATCCTTTTGGAAGCTTTTGCTTGATGGTTTGTTCAATTACTCTTGGACCTGCAAAGCCAATTAGTGCATCAGGTTCAGCTAAAATTATATCACCTAAACTTGCAAAACTTGCAGTAACACCTCCTGTTGTTGGATCTGTTAATACTGATATGTATAATAAGCCTGCTTCATTTAATTTTGCAATTGCTGCTGATGTTTTAGCCATTTGCATTAATGATACCATTCCTTCTTGCATTCTTGCTCCTCCTGATACACAAAATAATATTAATGGTAATCTTTTTTCTATTGCAACATCAACTAATCTTGCTATTTTTTCTCCAACAACACTTCCCATACTTCCCATAAAAAAATTGCTATCCATTACTCCAATTGCTACTTTTTGTCCATATATATTTCCTATTCCTGTTTTTATTGCTTCTTTGATGTTTATTTTTTCTTGTAATGCTTTTATTTTAGTTTTATATCCTTCAAAATTTAATAAATCACTTGTCTGCATGTCCTCATCCAATTCTTCAAATGTACCTTCATCTATTATTTGCTTAATTCTTCTTCTTGCGGATATTCTAAAATATTTGCCACAATTTGAACATATACTATAATTTTTTTTAACATCTTCTTTATATAAAATTTCTTTACAATTAGTACATTTTATCCATTTACCAACTAACATATCTGATGCTTTTTCGTTTTTTTCATTATCTTCTACTGGATTTATTTTTTTTATTTTATCTATTACCATAAAATCACCTCTTTTGAATACAAATTAGATTATAATTTTTTTAACATTCTGTTTTTATAATGGATTTTTAAATAAGAATTGATATTAAATCTTTTTGCTTAAAAAAGAAGTATCATAATTATTATCTACAAAATCTTTTTCTTCCAAAATATCATATAAAAAATCTATATTTGTATCAATACCATCAATTACAAATTCAGCTAAAGCACTTTTCATTTTTGCAATAGATTCATTTCTATCTTTTCCATGAACAATAACTTTTGCAATCATAGAATCATAATTTGGTGGAATAATATATCCTGGATATACTGCTGTATCAATCCTTATTCCATTTCCTCCAGGTATATGTAATTCTTTTATTTCACCTGCACAAGGCATAAAATTTTTATTTGGATTTTCAGCATTTATTCTTGCCTCTAAACTATGACCTGTAAATTTAATATCTTCTTGTTTATATTTTAATTTTTCTCCTGATGCTATTTTTAGTTGTTCTTTTATTATATCTATTCCTGTAATTGCTTCTGTAATTGGATGTTCTACTTGAACTCTTGTATTCATTTCCATAAAATAAAAGTCTTTATTTTTGTCTACAATAAACTCTATTGTTCCAACATTACTATATCCTATCTTTTTAATTGCATTTACAGCAATGTCTCCCATCTTTTTTCTTAATTTATCAGATATGACTGCAGATGGTGTTTCTTCAAGTACTTTTTGATTTTTTCTTTGTATTGTACAATCTCTTTCTCCTAAATGAATAACATTTCCATGTTCATCAGCTAATATTTGAATTTCAATATGTCTAGGATTTTCAATAAACTTTTCTATGTATAAGGAATCATCATTAAAAGATATTTTGGCTTCTTGTTTTACTATTTCATAGTGTTTCTTTAATTCTTCTTCATTATAAGCAACTCTAATACCTTTCCCGCCACCACCTGCTGATGCTTTTAATATTACAGGATATTTTATTTTTTCAGCAATTTTTAATGCTTCTGCTATTGTATAAATTAGTCCATCTGAACCAGCTACAACTGGAACATTAGCATTTTTCATTGTTTCTTTTGCTTTTGATTTATTTCCCATTAATTCAATCATTTTAAAAGATGGTCCAATAAATTTGATTCCTATTTCATCACATATTTTTGCAAAACTACTGTTCTCTGATAAGAAACCATATCCTGGATGGATACTATCACATCCTTTTAGGCATGCTGCTTCTATTATTGCTTTAACATTTAAATAACTTTTATTAGGTGTTGCTGGACCTATACATACAGCTTCATCTGCTAATTCTTTATGCAAAGCATTTTTATCGGCTTCTGAATATACTGCAACAGTTTTTATTCCCATTTCTCTACATGCTCTTATTATTCTTACAGCAATTTCTCCTCGATTTGCTATTAAAACTTTTTTCAACATATGTTTTCTCCTTTTTTTTGGATTTTAATTTGATTATAGAAAAAACAAAACTTAAATTTATTCTACTATTGCAAAAGTTAATTCTCCTTTTACTGCAATTTTTCCATCTACTGTTGCTATTGCTTCTCCTATTCCTATAGGTCCTTTTTTCTTTATTATTTTTACTTCTAGTTTTAATTTGTCTCCTGGTATTACTTGTCTTTTAAATTTTAAGTTGTTTACTCCACCAAATAGTGCATTTTTACCTCTATTTTCTTCCATAGAAAGTATTGCTACTGCTCCTGTTTGTGCTAATGCTTCTACCATTAATACTCCTGGCATAATAGGATTACCTGGAAAGTGCCCCTTAAAATAATATTCGTCTTCACTTACATTTTTATAAGCAATACAACTTTCTCCTGGTGTAAAAGTTTCAACTTCATCAATCATTAAAAATGGCTCTCTTTGTGGTATTATTTTTTTTATTTCTTCTTTATTTAACATACTTTTTCACCTTTACCTTTATAGCAAACATTTTTATAAAATTTATTAGCATAATAATATTAATCTGAAAAAATGAGTTCGACCTGAGTCGTTTTTCATTTTAATCAGTTATAGTGTGTATATTAAATACAACTATTCAGTATCTTAAACGCCTTGAAGAACGGAATTTTTGAAGATTAATATTATTTATGCCTAATTTATATTATATTGCTATTTTAATTTAAACAATGGCATTCCATATTCAACTACATCTTCATTTTTAACACAAATTTCAGCAACTTCTCCATCAAATTCTGATTCAATTTCATTCATTAATTTCATTGCTTCAACAATACAAACAACTTGACCTTTTTTTACAATATCTCCAACTTTTACAAATGGCTTTGCTTCAGGTGAAGAACTTGCATAAAAAGTACCAACCATAGGTGATTTAATTATTTTATATTCTTCTTCACATGTTTTACTTTCTTTTACTACATTGTTTTCAGTGTTTACTTGAATATTTGGTATAACTGGTTGTGCTTGTATTTGTGTAGTTGAAACTTCTGTATTTTTGTTAGTGTTTTTCTTCATTCCTATTTTCATTCCTTCAGGAAATTCTATTTCTAATTCATCTATTTGGGCTGTTCCCATATAATCTATTAATTTTTTAATTTCATCATAATTCATTTTAATTAGCTCCCTTCACTACGCTATGTTTCGCTCCATTTATCATCTAATTAATGATTACAGAATTTATTTTATAAACTCTGCATGTGATTACATTTTTTTAAATATTATAGAACTGTTATGTCCTCCAAATCCTAATGAATTTGACATTGCATATTGTAATTCAACAGTTCTTCCTTCATTTGGAACTATATCTAAATCACATTCTTCATCAGGTATTTTATAGTTTATAGTTGGTGGTACAAAATTATCTTCGATTGCTTTAACACATGCAACTGCTTCTATTCCTCCTGCTGCTCCTAATAGATGTCCTGTATTTCCTTTAGTTGAACTAACCATAACCTTTTTACTTGCTTCTCCTAATGCTTTTTTTATTGCTATTGTTTCTCCTGCATCATTTAAGTGTGTTGATGTTCCATGTGCATTTATATATGTAATATCTTTTGGCTCAATATTTGCATCTTGTATTGCTCTTGTTATTGCTCTTGCTGCTCCTTCTCCATCTGGTGATGGTGATGTTATATGATATGCATCTGATGTTGCTCCATATCCAACTATTTCTGCATATATTTTTGCTCCTCTTTTTTGTGCATGTTCTAGTTCTTCTAATACAAGTATACCTGCTCCTTCTCCCATAACAAATCCACTTCTTTCTTTGTCAAATGGTATACTTGCTCTGTTTATATTTGTTTCTTGTGTTAATGCTTTTATGTTTGTAAATCCTGCTATTCCTGTTGGAGTAATTGATGCTTCTGTTCCTCCTGCAAATATTACATCTTCATATCCATGTTTTATCATTCTATAGGCTTCTCCTATTGAGTGTGTTCCACTTGCACATGCTGTAACCATAGATACAGATTCTCCTTTTGTTCCTAATTCAATTGCAACATTCCCTGCTGCCATATTTCCTATACACATTGGTATATACATTGGTGATACTCTATCAGGTCCTTTTTCTATTAAATTAGCATTTTCTTTCTCTATTGTGCTTAATCCTCCAATTCCTGAACTAATTACTACACCTACTCTTGTCATGTCTGTATTTTCTGATGTGATTTTACTGTCTTTCATTGCTTCTTTTGCTGCTATTATGGCAAATTGTGAAAATCTATCTAGTCTTTTTGCATTTCTTTTATCAAAGTGTTCTTCTGGGTTATATCCTTTTACTTCTCCTGCTATTTTTACTTTGTAATTTGTTGTATCAAATTGTGTTATTTCTCCTATTCCACATTTTCCTTCTTTTAATCCCTTCCAATATTCTTCTGTAGTATTTCCAATTGGAGTTATTGCTCCTAATCCTGTTATTACAACTCTTCTTTCCATTTCTTTCCTCCTTTTTTCTATTTTTTCATATTATAATTTCAAAGTATAAATTTTTCAACCTCTACATAAGCATTCCACCATCAACATTAATAACCTGCCCTGTAATATAAGTATTATCTTCTCCTCCTAAAAAATAAACTGTATTTGCAATTTCATCAGCTGTTCCCATTCTTTTTAATGGAATTTGAGAATTAATACTTTCTTTCACACTATCATTTAATATAGATGTCATATCTGTATCAATAAATCCGAGGTGCTATACAATTAGCAAGAATATTTCTACTAGCAAGTTCTTTAGCAATGCTTTTAGTAAATCCTATTATCCCTGCCTTAGAAGCGGAATAATTACATTGTCCTGCATTTCCTGATACACCAACAACTGATGATAAATTAATAATTCTACCTGTTTTCTTTTTCATCATATATGGAACTACGTTTTTTGTAACATTAAATGTTCCTTTTAAATTTATATCAATAACTTTATCAAAATCTTCTTTAGGCATTCTTAATATTAAATTGTCTTTTGTTATTCCAGCATTATTAACTAAAACGTCAATTTTTTCAAATTTTTCTATAGCTTTTTTTATCATATTTTCACATTCATCAAAATTTGATACATCTGTTTTTATAAATAATGTTTCAATATTATATTGTTTAAATTCTTCTTTTAAATTGTTTACATCTGTTTTTTCAGATACATAATTAATTACTAAATTGTATCCTTCTTTTGCAAATTTTATTGCAATTGCTTTACCTATTCCTCTTGTTCCTCCTGTTATTAATGCAATTTTATTCTCACTCATAACTATACCTTTCCTTTCACTTCGCTTCGCTCGTTCATCGTCATCCTAAATTTTTTTCAAAAATTTCGTCTGCCAAATCTTTTCTTTGTAGCCCCTTCGCTTCGCTCGTTCATCGTCATCCTAAATTTTTTTCAAAAATTTCGTCTGCCAAATCTTTTCTTTGTAGCCCTTTCGCTTCGCTCGTTCATCGTCATCCTAAATTTTTTCTCTTTGAAGCTTCATTAAAAATGTTTCTAAAGTATCATCATCAAATATATTTACTATATTAGCATTAGGCAATTCTTTTTTTATAAAACCTGTTAAAGCTTTACCTGGTCCTATTTCAATATATGTATCAATACCTTCATCATTCATTAGTTCAATTGCTTTATCTAATCTAACTGGACTGACAATATGATTTGCTAAAATATTTTTTATATCATCTTCTTCTTGATAAAATGTTCCATCAATATTTTTTATAACCTTTATGTTTCCTTTATTAAAAGTTATTTTTTCCAATTCTTTTTCATACTCATCTTTTGCTTGTTCTAAAGCTTTTGTATGAAATGGCCCACTTGTTTTTAATTCTACAACTTTTCTTGCTCCACTTTCTTTAAATATTGGAGTAGCTTTTTCTATAGCTTCTTTACTTCCTGATACTACTGTTTGGTTAGAATAATTATAATTAGCAGGTACAATAAATTGACCTTCTTTTTCTAATTGTTTACATATAGCTTCAATTCTTGAACTTTCTAGCCCAATTATAGCAAGCATTGTATATTCACCTTTTGGTAATTTGTTTTGCATTAAAAAGCCTCTTTGTTTAAGTAATTTTATACCATCTTCAAATCCTAGTTGGCCACCATATATTAGTGCAGGATATTCTCCTAAGCTTAATCCTGTAGCTATATCTGCTTTAATTCCTTGTTTTTTTAATATTTCTAAAATTGCTAAGCTCATTGTTGCAATTGCAAGCTGAGTGTTTTCTGTTTTTATTAGGTCTTCTCCTATTTCTTCTATTTCAACATATTCTTCTTTTTTATATTCTTTTCTTATTCCATTAAAGCATAATGTTGCTATATCTATTCCTGAAATTTCTGAGGCTCTTATATATATATCTCTCACTTCTTGATATTTCTTATATAAATCTTTTCCCATTCCAACTTTTTGACTTCCTTGGCCTGGAAATAAAAATGCAATTTTCATAATTATTCATCTCCACTAAATTAAATTTCTAATAAAATACTTCCTGTATTAAGACCTCCACCATATCCTATCAAAATAATTTTATCTCCTTTTGAGATTAAATTTTTTTCAATTATTTCATCTATTGCAATAGGAATACTTGCACAAAATGTATTTCCAACATTTTCTATATTTTGATATACTAAATTGTTTTCAACATTTAGCCTAGTCGCAATTGAATTCATAATTTTTGCATTTGATTGATGTGGTACTATATATTTAATATCTTCCATTTGCAAATTATTTATTTGTAATAAATGCTTTATATTTTTTACTGTTTCTGTAACTGCATATTTATATATTTCTTTTCCATTCATCTGTATATTTTCATCTGTTTTACAAGTTAAAATATTTCCATTTTTTCCATCACTTCTTATAATAGATTGATATTGTTTTTCAGTTTCAACTTTTCTTATGATTGTTGCTCCTGCTCCATCTGATAATATTATTGATGTAGATAAATCTGTTTTATCTGTATATTTTGATAAAATATCTACTCCTATTATTAAAGCAGTATTTACTTTTCCAATTGATATGTAATTTCTTGCCAAATCAAAGGCATTTATGTATCCAGCACAACCTGCTAAAATATCTAAACACATACAGTTTGTTATTTCAAATTTTTCTTGTATTTTATATGCTATACCTGGCATTAACATTGTTGTTGATGTTGTAGCTACTATTATTAAGTCAACTTCTTCTATGTTAAAATTTTGATTTTTTTTAATTAGATTTTCTACACTTTTTATTGCTAAGTCTTGTATTTCTTCATCCTCAGAAAAAAATCGTGTTTTTATTCCTGTTCTTTTATAAATATAATCTTCTGTTATATTTAGATTACTTGCAAGTTGTTTATTTTCAATTTTTTTATTGGGCAAATATCTTCCACTTGCAATTATTTCTATATTATTCATACTAACCTCTATTTTTCAAATTATATTTTCTAATTCTTTAATTATTTTTTCTATTAAAGTTTCTTTATCAAAGTCTATACTATATTCTTTTTTTAATGAAGTTGCTATATTTTCTACTTCTTTTGGAAATTCTGTTTCATTTACATTAAATCCCATGCTTATTATTAAGTAATTTATTTCATTTCCTATTGTATTTATTTCTGTTAATATTCCACATATTTTTTTATTGTTTAATATTAAATCATTTGGCTCTTTTATTTGCAAATCTATTTTATATTCACAATATATCACTTTTTTTATTTTTTCTGCTATTTTTATAGTTAATCCCTCTAATTTGTTTACTTTACATTTTGGTTTATATAATATACTAATTGCTATGTTTTTGTTTGTCCCTGTATACCAATTTCTTCCTTTTGTTCCTATCCCTCCTGTTTGCTTGTCTGCTATTATTGCAATGTTTTCATCATATTTTTTATAGTTTTCTTTTATGTATTTGTGTGTTGATTCTATTTCTTTATACCTTTCTATTTTCAATTTTGTACTTTCACCTCTCGTTTTTCAGGGTTATTTTATTATATTTTTTTGCTTTTTTATATTAGTCTGAACGGTCAGTTTTCAAAAAAATGTCCAAAGAGGACATTTACATAATTTTAATGTATATATTTAATTGTCATCAATTTTATATTTCCTTGATTCATTATAGTTAGTATATCGCCTTTTTTCACATATCCTATTAAACTATATTGCATACCTGCATTTGATGAACCATATATTTTACCTGTACTACTTCCTGATATATATAAATAAGAATTTGCACTTGTTTGTGGAGAAACCCCAATTTGTATAAATCCATCTTTTGGTACAGTAAATGGTAAAGTTATATCTTCAATATTTCCATCTATATTATTATTTTTATCGTTGTTTTTTAAATCTTCAACATCTTTTAATAATTGCTCATATTGTTCTTTATCTACAGTAATTTGTTCTCTTGAACTTTCTACTGTTCCATCTATTACTTGATTAATTGAATTTTCATAACTACCTAATGCTAAATTTTCTTTTTCTTGTGCATCAACTGTATTTAGTTTTGCTTGTTTTGCTCTCTTAAATAACCCATTTTCTCCTGTTAATGTTGCTAGCGTTATCCCCGCCAATATTAATAAAATTATTATTGTTATTACTTCTGCAACTAATGTTATCCCTTTATTTTTATTCATAATTTAAATCATCTTTCTTTTCATTTAAATATTTAAATATTTTTTTATATTATAACCATTTAGTATTGTTTAAGTACCAATCTATAGTCTTAACAATTCCATCTTCAAATTTAGTTTTAGGATACCAACCTAAATCATTTTTTATCTTAGTTGGGTCAATTGCATATCTATAATCATGACCTTTTCTATCTTCAACAAATTCTATTAAATCTTCAGATTTATTTAATCTTTGTAAAATTAGTTTAACAATATCAATGTTTCTTCTTTCATTGTGTCCACCAATATTATATCTTTCTCCTGCAACTCCTTTATGAAAAACTAAATCTATTGCTTCGCAGTGATCTTCAACATATAACCAATCTCTAATATTTAGACCTTTTCCATATACTGTTAATTTTTGGTTATCTAAGGCTAGTTTTATCATATGTGGTATTAATTTTTCATTATGTTGATATGGTCCATAATTATTTGAACAATTTGTTACATTTACATTCATTTTAAATGTTTCTTTATAAGCAAGTGCAATTAAATCTGAGCTTGCCTTAGAAGCGGAATATGGACTGCTTGGTTTTATTGGCGATGTCTCTGTAAAATATCCATCTTCTTTAAGCGATCCATAAACTTCATCTGTTGATACATGTACAAACTTATTTGAACTACCTTCTCCCCATACTTGTTTTGCTACTTCTAATAATGTGTGTGTTCCAATTACATTTGTTTGTGTAAATATAAATGGATCTTTTATACTATTATCAACATGTGATTCTGCTGCAAAATGTATTACTCCATTTATATCATATTTTTTAAATATTTCTATTACTAAATTAAAATCACAAATATCACCTTGTATAAATGTTATTTTATCTATTACCTTTTTTAGGTTGTCCTTATTCCCTGCATATGTTAATTTGTCTAAAACAATTATATTATAATCAGGATATTTATTTACAAAATATTCTACAAAATTTGCTCCTATAAATCCAGCAGCACCTGTTACTAATACATTATTACTCATTTTCTTACCTCTTTCTTATCCAACAGGATATCCTTTAAATAAATCTGTATCTTTTAATTCCCTTAAAGAAGGCCATTTCGCATCTTTTTCTGATGTTACTAGATCTGTTATTTTTAAATCTCCCATTGGCCACTCAATTGCTACATCAGGATCATTCCATGCAAGTCCACCTTCTGCTTCATGATTATAAATATCATCACACTTATAAGTAAATTCTGCTTCATCTGATAATACTAAAAATCCATGTGCAAATCCTTTTGGTATCATAAACATTTTTTTATTTTCTTCTGTTAGGATTACTCCTTCCCACTTTCCATATGTTTTACTATTAGGTCTTAAGTCAACGGCTACATCAAATACTTCTCCTTTTAAACATCTGACAAGTTTTGCTTGTGTATTTTCTTTTTGAAAGTGTAATCCTCTTAAAACACCTTTTCTTGATTTTGATTGATTGTCTTGTACAAAATTATAGTTTAATCCTATTTCTTCAAATTCAGCTTTACTATATGTTTCCATGAAATATCCTCTATTGTCTCCAAATACTGTAGGTTCTATAATGTATACTCCTTCAATAGATGTTTCTATTTTTTTGAATTTTCCCATTTTTATTAACAACTCCTTCATTTGTATTTTTTAATATAAAATTATATCTAAAGCCAAATAATATTAATTTAAAAAATGAGTTTGGCTATGAATCGTTTTTTACTTAAGCCATTATAATGTGTCTCTAAAACATGAATATTCATTTAATAAGTATTGCAAAAATGTAAAAATTAAGATTTTAAATTCTTACAATATCTTTTAAATATTTTCCATAGTCAGTCTTCATATATTTTTCAGCTAATTGTATTAATTGCTCTGATGTTATCCATTTATTTAAATAAGCAATTTCTTCTGGACAACAAACTTGCATACCCTGTCTTTTTTCTATTGTTTGTACAAAGCTTGCTGTTTCTATTAGTGCATCATGTGTTCCTGTATCAAACCATGTCATCCCTCTTCCAAATGTTTCAACATATAATTTATTTCTTTTCATATATTCTTCATTTACTGCTGTTATTTCTAATTCTCCTCTTGCAGATGGTTTAACACTTTTGGCAATTTCTATTACATCGTTTGTATAAAAATATAATCCTGGAACTGCATAATTTGATTTCGGATTTTCTGGCTTTTCTTCTATTGATAATGCTTTTCCGTTTTCGTCTATCTCTACAACTCCATATGCTCTTGGATCTTTTACTTGATATCCAAATATTGTTGCTTCATTCTCTCTTTCATTTGCTTTTTTTAATAATTTTGGTAAATGTGATCCATAAAACATGTTGTCTCCAAGTATCATTGCAACATTGTCTTTTCCAATAAATTCTTCACCAATAATAAATGCTTCTGCTAATCCATTTGGCTTTTCTTGAATTTTATATTCAAATTGCATACCCCATTGTGATCCATCTCCTAATAGTTCTTTAAATACTTCAAGATCTCTTGGTGTTGATATTATTAGTATTTCTTTAATTTTTGCTTCCATTAAGACTGATAATGGATAGTATATCATTGGTTTATCATATACTGGCATTATTTGTTTTGATATTGCTTGTGTTAATGGATATAATCTTGTTCCACTTCCACCTGCCAATATTATTCCTTTTCTATTTTTCATTTTTTTACACCTCATCATGACATTTTTTAGTCTCTTTTATATATCTTCTTAACCCATCTTTCCAATCAGGTATTTTAATACCTTGTTCTAATAATTTATTTTTTGATAATTGTGAGTTATATGGTCTTTTTGCTTGTATAATTTTCATCATATTTATATATTCTTCTGTTGTTACAGGATTTATCTTACATTCAATTCCTTGTTCTTTTAATATTTCTTTTGTGAATTCATACCATGTTGTATAACCTTGATTTGTTGCATGATATATTCCATATGGTATTTTATTTTCTATTGCCTGATATATTATATCACTAAGATCTTTTGCATATGTAGGACTTCCATGTTGATCTGCTACAACATTTATTTCATTTCTCGAAGTTCCTAGTTTTGTCATTGTTTTTACAAAATTATTTCCACCTATACCATATAACCATGCTGTTCTAAATATATAATATTCATCCATGTTTTGCTGTATTCCTTGTTCTCCTCGTAATTTGGTTTTTCCATATACTGTTATAGGATTTGTTTCATCATCTTCTTTATATTCTTTAGTAATATCTAAATCTCCTTTAAATACATAGTCTGTTGAAATGTGTATTAATTTTGCTCCTACTTCTTTTGAAGCTTTTGCTAAATTTGTTGGTCCTTCTCCATTTATTTTATCTGCTATTTCATAGTTTTCTTCTGCTTTATCAACTGCTGTATATGCTGCACAATTTATTATATATTCAGGTTTTATTTTTTTTATATATTCAAATACTACTTTTTGATTTGTTATGTCTAATTGTTCTTTGTCTGCTGCTATTATTTCATTTTCTTTTTCAAATTTCTCTTTTACTTCTTTCGCAAGCATTCCATTTGATCCAGTTATTAAAATTCTCATTTTGTTTTCCTCCTATTGATAAGATAATATCATAATGTATATTATTTAACAAGGGTTTAAAAAATTTTTTGTAGTTAAATTTATTTACCTTTTTGCCCTTGTCATTATCTATAATAAAAAAATCAGACCATTCAAATAAAGTTGAAGAGCTGATTTTTTAAATGTCCAAAAGGAAACGTCTCCAATAGACAAATGGACATTAAATAGTAATTATACATAAAGTATCAACAATAATAAAATAAGCACTTACCATGCAAATTCTATTATAAGGTTTGTCATCAAAATCTATATTAACAACCATTTTACTACTAAAGCAAGACAAAACTAAAGGTAAAATAGAAATTAAATATCTAGGTTGATATCCATTAATAGTTAAAGCTCCAACCTCAGTATAAGCTAAATACAAAATAAAAGTAGTCATAAAAAAAGTAACAAAAAAAGATAAACACATAAAAAACTTTTCTCTAAATTTAAAGTTATATGAATTATCTGTTATTGAAGTATAAACAATAAAAATAAATAATAAAAAAGCTATAACAGAATAATAATCTCCATAGAAAACCTGTAAATTATAACCTTTTTGCCAGCTCAAATTAAATAAAGAAGTACGTAAATAATTTTTATATACTTTTACTATATTTGTTGGATTTTCCATTAAAAATTGTATTTGTGAAATAGGACTTGTATTTGAAACTCTTTCATCTCCAGTTGGTTTTATATTTTTATTTGCTTGATTTATGCCTATAATAAAAGCTATTATAAATATAATAGACATTACTCCTAAAAAAACTTTATTTTCTTTTATTATTTTGATTATTGGTAAAATGCATACCAATATACAAATTCCCATATATGAACCATTTTTACATGTTAAAACTAACAAAAATAATAACAATAAAACTAATACATGTTTTAATTTGATATTATCATATTTTTCATTATAAATTTTTAATGTATATGCAATAAAAATGCCTACTAATCCAATTGTTATGCCATCTGCTGAATATGAACCTGCCAATGCAAACGCTAATGGAATAGTGTATAACGCATAAAATAAATTCTTTTTAAATGGTAATAATTTGAAAATTATAATTAGCATTATTGAAAATGCAATCATATTAAACATTCTTCCTGCAATAAAAATATCTGCTATACTTCCACCTAAAAATCTTGCTATATTTATTCCAATACTACTTGGTATATAAGTAATAAAACTATAATCTGCTGGTGTAGAAAAAGTAGCTTCATCATCTTTTATTGGGTGCATTTCAAAGTTACTTTTTTGATTAAAATATTTCATAGCTAAATTTACCATTGGATAATCAAATTCAATCTCATTAAATTTATCATTTGTTAAGGGATTTTCAATATAATTAAAATTGCATACAGATAAATTTAATGCTGATAAAAAATGCTTTTTTTCGTCTATTAGATGATAGGCATCTAATGCAAGAGTTGATATAAATCCCATTGTAAGTGTAGTTACTATTATATTTTTTATATAATCTTTTGTTATATATAATATAAGTAATAATCCATTAAGTTCTGCCAAAATAATTAAACTTCTTATATAATTATGTTTTTGAAATATAAATGTATATATTGTATTTATCAATATTAGTATACTATATATTATAATTATTTTTTTTTTACTTTTTATAGTTTTTTCTGCCTCTGCTATAAATTTGTATGAAAATTTTTTATAAAGCAATATAAATATGATATACATTACTATTCTATATAAAGAAAAATTATATGTACCTTCCTTTATTGCATTAAGATTACAAAAACAAAATTCATATATAAAAATACCTAAACACAGTATTAAAATAGTTACTGCTTCTAAATTATTTATCTTTTTATTTTTCATATCTATCCCCAATTAACATTTATTTAAGATATGTAACACTTAATATAAATTTAATATTAAATATAAGTTCTATAGCTTTTAAAGTACCTAATAAAATTATACATGTCAAAATAAAATAACTAATTTTCTTATTTTTCATATTATTATTAATCTCACTAATTAAAGAAGTTGCTACAATTAAATTCATTATATCATTTACGAAAAATATTCTATACCCTGAAGCAAAAATAGTTGGTGAAAAACTTAAAGCTAATGTAGCACAAATTCCAGCTAAATATATTAATGTATATATAATCGATTTTTTTGTATCTTTAAAACTATTAAAAATTAATAATGCTATTAACAATAATATAAAAATCCCTATTCCAATTACTATAAAATTTAATGGATTGTAAACAGTTTCAATATTATATGGTTTAAAAGTATATAATAAATTACTGATATTAGTAAATGAAAATATTTTAGATATGATTCTTAATATAAAATATATTAATGGTATTATAGATAAGAAAATCCTCTGCTTATTTTTATTTTGTATAGCATTAATTAATAATAGAGCTGATATTATTATAATTATTATATTTGAATTTATTAAATTCTCTAAAAGCACACTACTTCCAATAATTATCTTATCTATAAATGAATTCATTTCAAAATTAGGAAACCATCCCAATAACTCTGCTTCATATCTAACACGATTTCCTATTGCATTAAGTGACAAAAAGAATACTAAAATACATAATATGTAATTTAATATCATAAATTTTGGTATTTTTATTTTGCCAAACTTTGATAAAATTAGTAATATTGTAGCAAAAGTAACTAGAATAGCTCCTGTCTGTTCTATGTTACAAGCAAATATTGAAGCTAAAATATATAATATATATTGCCATTTTTTAACATCTTTATTACAATAAACTTGAATAAATGGTATTAGTGCAATAACTAAGGCAACACAAGGCCACAAATAATTAAAAGCTCCCGTAACCCACATAACTGCCTCATTAAATATTGGGTTATAAATACATAAGAACATTGACATTATTGCTAATAATAATATTGGTAAAGTTTTAGTTTCTTTTTCTTCTGTATCATTTATTATTTTGTATATATAATAAATTAATAAAACTGCTACAATAGCATGTATAATAATATAAATATTTGTATTTATATTTAAAAAAATTGTACATAACCCTAAGGCAATAATTCTACCTCCCCATAATGAGAGAAATCCATTAGCCCATTCAAAAAAGCTTGAAATATCATAATATGCGTTTTTATATATCTTATCATCAGCAGTATCATTTATTGGATTTTGAAAAATTGCAAAAAGAACTATAAAAATAATTATAATCATTGCAACTGTTTTTATATTTATCTTTTTCATTAATTCTACCATATCTATGTATAAACTCCCCATTCTATTTATCTTAATAATTTTATAATTTTAATTTTTAAATTATAAAATTAAAATTTACCTATATTTTTATAATAAGTATGATTTTTAGATTTATAATTATCATTATAGTCTTCTTGTATAACCCCTATATTATAGTCATTCTCAAACGTATCTTTATTAAAAAATACAGATGTTAAAATTATATAATCATTTTTATCTTTCTTATTAAAATTCTGTTCGATTTTTCTTTCATTTAATATAGTTTTCGTTTTAAATATCTTTTTGTTATTATCAAGAACTAAAGTATAATTCATATAATATCTTTTTCCTGGTCCTAATGTATAATTTGTAAAACTTTTTAATTCTGAATCTTTTAGTTTCTTTTTCATAACTATTTTAGAAAGACTTCTTCCTTTACTAATTTCTTGGATTTCAAAGTCTTCAGTTTGATTTTCAATTGTTTTTATTTTATCTCCTATTGTTAGCTTTTTAGGTCTTAAATTATTTAAATAATAAATTGTCATAAATCCTAATATTAAAACAAGTAATATTATAGAAATAATTATTAAGTTGAACTTTTTTAATTTATCCATATTCATTAATTTCCCTTTTTTATAATATATTTTTTAATAAAACTACTTAAAGCTAAATAATAATAATTTTAAAAAATAAGTTTGACCTGAGTTGTTATTCACTTTAACAAGTTATAGTATATATCTAAACATTGAACTTTTAGTAACTAAAACTCCTTGAAAAACGGAATTAATTATTTAGATATATTAATTGTCTTATCAACTATATATTGAGGTCTTTGTTTAGTTTCATCATAAATTCTACCTACATATTCAGCAATAATCCAAATTGACATAAGTTGAATACCTGAGAAGAATGTAATAGCAACCATAATAGAAGTCCAACCAGCAGACAAATTATTCAAATGAAAAATATATGAAACTAAAGCATAAATCAATAATACAAAAGATATTACTATTGATAAAATTCCTAATGCTCCAACTAATTTTAAAGGTTTTGTTGAAAAGCTTATGATACCGTCAGATGCTAGTTTAAGCATTTTCTTTAAAGGATACTTTGTCTCTCCTGCAAATCTTTCTTTTCTTTCATATTCAAAAGGTGCTTGTTTATAACCAACCCAACTGAATAATCCTCTTAAAAATTTATTATGTTCTGGTAAAGTATTTATTGTTTCAACCACTTTTTTATCTACTAATCTAAAATCTCCTGTATCTTTTGGAATTTCAACGTCTGATAAAGCATTTAATGTTTTATAGAACATTTTTGCTGTAAATAATTTAAATGCACTTTCCCCTTCTCTTGATTTTCTTTTTCCATAGATAACTTCATTTCCTTCTTCCCATAATTTTAACATATCAGGAATTAATTCAGGTGGATCTTGAAGATCTGCATCCATTATTATTATTGCATCACCTGTTACATATTGTAGACCAGCAGTTACTGCTGCTTGATGTCCAAAGTTTCTTGAAAATGATATTATTTTTACATTTTCATCTTTTTTTGCAATATTTTCTAATATTTCTAAAGTTTTGTCTTTACTTCCATCATTTACATATACTATCTCATGTTCATAATTTTCTAACTTTTCTAGATTTTCTTTTACTCTTTTGTAACATTCTTCTGCGACTTTTTCTTCATAATACATTGGTATAACAAGTGATACTTTTTTCTTTTCCATATTATATTTTATCCTTTCTCATATAAATAATCTTTTTTATTATAGCTGAAAAATATTAATTTAAAAAATGAGTTCGCCCATAAGTTGTTCTTCATGTTATAAGAAAACGGCATTTTTTAAAATTCATATTTTTCAGCTTATCATATAATAAAATAAATATTTCTTATTTATTTTTCTTAAACACAAATAATTTACTAAATATATAATTTGAAACTATAATAATAACCTGAGAAATTAATTTAATAATTTTATCATTTAGAAGTAAAATAGTTACTCCTAAATACATAATAAGCATATCCATTATAAGAGTTATAACTCTTGCTGAAACAAACTTTCCAGCCTCTTTAAGTTTATTCTTTTCTTCACTTTTAAATACAAACTTTCTATTTGTAAAATATGCAAATGCAACTCCTGCTATCCAAGAAAGAATATTTGCAATTTGCAACTGTATTGGATTATCAGGATTTAAAATTGTAAATACTGATATATAGTATACTAATAATGAAACTACTGTTGTTAATACTCCAAATATTAAATAATTTATTATTTCTTTATATTTCTTATATAGTTCTTTTATTTTTTCCATAGTTTTTTAATATTGTTTTAATTGTACCAATTTTACAATATTTCTGCTCCTTTTTATATTTATTGATATTTTTTATAGCAAATATTCATATCAACTTTTCCTAATATACCATTTACAGTTCCTCCACTAGTGTATTGCCATATTGAATATTTCCCATTATAACCTGGATTTCCACTTCTATAACTTGCAATCCAGGTATCATATTCTGATAAATCTGACATATTTAATTTATTTGTAGCCCAATTTACATTTGTATATATAATTGGAGTATATCCTGCACTTTGTATTGTTTGGCAAAATAATTTTGCTAAATTTGTACGTGTGCCATTATCTAAATGTTGTGTTCTAGGTACATCTGTAGGAGATTCTAATCCTGGTGCTTCAATATCAATTGCTACAGGATATTCTATATTATAGTCTTTTATTCTTTCAATTACCCAATTTGCTTCTTCTATTGCTTCTTGTGGAGTTATTGCTTGTGTCACAAAATAAACTCCTACTGGTATCCCTGCAGTTTTTGCAGCTTCTATATTAGCTCTAAAAGTTGAATCTTCTCTAAAATTGCCTGCTTGTCCATATCCTCTAAATCCTACTCTTATAAATGCAAAGTCTATTCCTGTTCTTTTTACAAATCCCCAGTTTATACTTCCATTAAATTGGCTTACATCTATTCCATGATATTCTCTTTTATATTTTGGTACAATTTTAATTCTTATTGCTTCTATTCTTTTTGCTTGACCTACAGTTCCCGCTGTTTCTCCATCTATGTACCAGTCACTCCAACCTTTATCTTGAATATGAACTTGGTATTGTACGGTATAATCATCAAGATTTTCTAATTTTATTTGAATTGCTTCAATTCTCCATGCTCTTCCTTCTGTTCCTGCTAGTGCATTATTTGATACCCAATCTTGCCATCCTATATTTTCTACATGTGTTCTATATGCAATTTTTGCATTGTTAGGAGCATTTATTAAATTAATGTTTAATGCTTCTATTCTGTAGCTTTTTTTCTCTGTACCTGATGTATTTCCATCCATTACATATCCTTGCCAACCTATTTCTTGAACATGTGATTTATATTGTACATGTAAATCTCTATCTATAATTATTGTTGTTGAAGCTTCATTTATTATTTCTGATTTTGGTGTGCAAAGTCTTATTTTTATAGTATGTCTTCCATTTGTTATTTTACTTGTATCTATATTAATTTCAAACCCTGGGTTTGGATTTTCTATTGATGTTCCATATCCAAATATGTTTTCTAATACATCATTTCTTTGTTTATATGTAATAAATTTTTCATCAAGTGGTGTTTCTTGTTCATCTATATATACTTTTATTTTTGTATTTGCTACATTTGACATTTTCCAACCTGATACTTTTATGTCTTCAGGACTATAATATGTTGTTTCACTAATTGGAGAGTCTATATACATTTTTCCTTTTTTTATTTTTGGTATTATTTTAATTTGCATTGCTTCTAATCTTAATGCTTTTCCTTCTGTTCCTGCAATTTCTCCATCTGTTTTCCATTCTTGCCAGCCTATGTCTTGTATATGTACTCTATACATTATAGAATATTCTTCTGTGGCTTCTAATTGAATTCTCATTGCTTCAAGCCTTAAGCCTCTTCCCTCTGTTCCTGCAATTTCTCCATCAGTTTTCCATTCTTGCCAGCCTATATTTTCTATATGAACTTTATATTTAATTTTTATTCCTTCTATATTTTGTAATTTTATGTCTAATGCTTCAAGTCTTAAGCTTTTTCCTTCTGTCCCTGCTACTTCTTCATTTTTTACATAATTTTGCCAGCCTATTTCTTCTACATGTGTTCTGTATATTACTCCTGTTGCATTTTTTACATTTGAATACATTTCGATTTGTTCTTCTTCTGTTTTCTCTTCTTGTTTTTCTTCCTCTTCATTTTTTTTGATTTCATCTATATTGTCTTGCTTTTCTTTTTCTTTATCTACTTCATTTGCGTCTTCTCCTATTTCATTGTTTTCTTCTTTTTCATCTATTGTATTATCTATTATTTCATTTTTATTGTCATTTATATTATTTTCTGTATCTTCTATTATATTATCAACTTCATTATGTTCAATATTTTCAATGTTATTTGTTGTATTTTCTATTTTGTTGTTTTCTTCCTCTTTTATTTCATTTTTAGTTTCATTTATTTGATTTTCTTTGATTTCTTGTATAGTATTGCTGTTTGAAATTCCATATACTACTCCTGATAAAATGTTAATAATCAGTACTATTAATGTTATTGTTGCATATATTTTTATACTTTTCATAATTGGTCTCCCCCTTCTTATTTTTATTCAACTTAATTGTATATTTTTCTACAACATTTGTCAATACTTTTTTATTGGAAATTTTTTTATAAAATTACTGGTCAGCCTTAATCAAAATGGTTTGTTAAAAGAATAATAATATTAATAAATTATTTTAATTAAGGCTGACTAGTAACTAATAAAAAACAAAACTAGATCATTTATGATACTTTCCAATTCATCACTACAATTCCAATAATAACCAAACATGCACCAATTATTCCATATGTACTAATTGTTTCTTTAAAAATAACTTTAGAAGCAACAAGAGTCAAAACCTGAACAATACCTGTACATATTGGCATAATATAACTTAAATCAAACATAACAACAATTCTTGTAAATAGTAAAAAACTACATAAATAACAAACAAGTCCTAAAAGGCTTACTAAACTTATTCCAAAATTTGCATTACCATTTTCTATTGCTAAACTTCCAGGGTTTCCACCCTTCTTCAGTAATATCAACCCTGAAAGTGTTAAAATTAAATATATACATATTAGAACTATTTTCATAATATTTTTTTCTCCTTTTTTCATGATTTTTCTCCTTTTTTTATTTCATTAATCACACAACCATACATTATAGGTAAAGATAAATACATTGGAATTATATATCTAAATTCTGCATTAGAAGGACCTGCTAAAATAATCAAATAATTAAATATAAAAGGTAATAAAGTAAATAATAATCTATATTTTTTGCTATATATAATATAAAATATTAAAATTAAAAGTATCCATAAAGTAAATCCTGCACTAAAGAACATTCCAATTACAGGTATGTGTCTTTTTTCAGTAAGAGGATCCAAAGTATCTTATACACTACTTTTTATAAGTGTTTTTTCTTCTATTCCTAATTCATTAACAATAACACCCTTATCAAATATATTTTTATGCTTTTCAGGGAACCAATATCCTGATGTATTACACATTAATGATTCTATATAAAAATGAGGATAACGTACAAATAATTTAACATTTAATAATAAATATTGCATTTTATGGCTTTCTAGATATTCAGTTCTAAAATGTCCCATTTCAGGATCACTTAAACTTGGATTATAAGATCCAGGAAGTTCATCATATTCCACAAATAGATTTATTTCATGTTTTTCTTCTTCTGTCAGATTAATATCATTTAATGTAACTAATCTTGCCATAGCTTGCATAGGTACACAAAGAAATCCTGTTGATGAGTTATTTGCAACATCAAATATTGCAAACATAGTTGTATTAATCAATTTTACACATATTAAAGTTCCAATAATAAAAACACTGAGTTTTATATATTTTTTCCTTAAAATTATATATAAGAAAGGAATTAATAAAATATAAATATACATTCCATTATGTCTAACTATTGTTGTTAGTACAATAAATAAAAAAGAAACTAATATTTTTATTTTTGATTTTACAAATTCTTCTGTATTTGTAGCAAATTCAAATAATAATATAAAATCTGCTAATAACATTGTTGCAAATAGTGAATCTTTTTCTAAACTTATTGAATATAATGAGATTGCTGGGTTTAAAATAAAAAATAATAAAATTAATAATCTTATTCTTGGATCCACATTCTTTTTAGATAAATATTTCAATGCAAAAGATATTACAAATGCCATAAATATCATTTTTAGTATTGTGCATATTGCTATAGAAATGGTCATATTATTAAATATAGGCATTGTTAAATCTATTATCAATTTTAATGTTAATGTTGTACATATAGGACTTCCATTCCAAAATGGTTTTTCTCCTACTGCTTGCTTTAATTGATCTAATGTATCAAATCCTACTATACCTGGAAAATATTTTAGAAAATATGGTAACCATGCAACTAATAAAACAGCAGAAACAATAAAAATTGATCTTTTATTGTTTGTAAAAAATTTGCACTCTTTTCTTTCTGATACTTTTATTGAATTTTTCAAGTAAAAGAATAAAATTTTTATTATAGAACTTATAATTATTAGATAAAAAGAAAATTTTATTATACTTTTTAATATTGTTCTACTATTATATAAAATTCCAGTTAAATTTCCATAATTTACAATAGAATTCCCAATTACTTCAAAGGATGCAAATATAAATCCTAAAATAACAGAAATAATATTTAATCTTTTATCTTCACTTTGAATTGCTTTATAAATTAAAAATATAAAGGCTACAAATACTATAATAATTGAAATCTCATTTCCACTAAATGAATTCTCAATTTTTAAATTCATATCTAAATTTAAGTTCATACCTAATATAGAAATAAAAGCTAAAATTACTGCCATAGATTTCTTTATCATATTAGATTTCTCCTTTACTATATTTTATTTGTATCTACTGCTTTTTTATAAAATTTCATTATAAATTTTGCTATTGGTTCAGGCCAATATCTTTTTAGCATTAACAAATCTTCTTCTAATCTAATATTATTTTCAATTAAATTTGAAGTTTCAGATTCCTCGTGTATTCTATGTTGCATTAATTCTTTTGGAATATATAAAAAATTTGATTTATACTGTGTCATTTTGTCCCAAGTATCCCAATCCAAGTCACATTTAAGTTCTGTCTTATATGGTTTTTCACCTGTTATTTTCTTATTAATAGTTACACTTGGACAACAAATACTACATCCTAATGATAATACTCTCCTTTTTATAAATTTTGACTTTTTAAATATTCTTAATGGGAATAATAAAACTTTCTTTAATTTCAAATTGTTAGTTAATTCAATTTCTTCTCCATTTTTTAGTTCTCTATAATCTGTAAAAGCAATGACAAAATCTTTGCCGTTTTCTAATTGATTTACTATTTCTTCAAGATAAGTTGATTTATAAACATCATCTTGATGTGCAATTGTTACATAATCTGTCTTAACTTTGCTTACACCAAAATTCCAATCTTGCCCTATTCCCTTTTCTCCTTCATTAACAAATACTGGTATTTCGTATTTTTTTGCTAAATTTTTTATAAAATCATTTGGTGTTGATGTTGTTATTATTATATTACTTTTTACAGTTTGTTTTATTACTGATTTTATACATTCTTCTAAATATTTTGATGTTTTATATGCACATATAACAAAAGTATGTTTTTTAAACTCTTTCATTTTACTATTTATCCTTTCACTTCGCTTCGCTTCGTTCATCGTCATCCTAAAAATTCTTCGAATTTTTCGTCTGCCAAATTTTTTTCTTTGGGGCCTTTTCGCTTCGCTTCGTTCATCGTCATCCAAGCTTATGTATACAGAATTTATTTCATAAATTCTGCATAAGATATCTGTATTTCGCTTTGCTCAAACAGCTTTTTTAATTTTTCGTCTGCCAATTCTTTTCTTTGGATCTATTTTGATTCGCTTTGCTCTTCGCCATTGGTTGGAATAGAATTCTTCTCCAATTCTTCTACTCTTTTTTTCAACATTGATATTTCTTGTATCAATAATATATTTTTATTTTCTTGTTTTGTTATTAATCGTGTTAAATCAAATATTAAATATAATATAACAAATATCGCAAAACAAAATATCATATTTATTGGAAGTCCAAATCCTAAAGAATTTGAAATATTTTCAACAAAATTTGGAGCTATAAGTGCAATTATTAGAATAATTCCTATTATAGACCAAAATATTAAATAATTTATACGCATATTTTTTCTTTTTACAGATTTTGATATACAAAATAGGTATATTAATAATATTACTATTAATGCTATCTTTAATGTTATTTGCATTATCTTTTGCCCCCTCTTTTTCTAAAACTAATGCTATCTATTATTATTGCTAAAACTACTTTCATCATATAATCTGCTGGCTTCCAAAATTTACTTGTTAATGAAGAAACTCCACCTTCTCTTTCATTCATATTTACAGGAACTTCTTTAATTTCATATCCATTTACTAATAAAGATACTGTTGACTCTGGCTCAGGATATT
The DNA here is from genome assembly GCA_947646915.1 of uncultured Clostridium sp. Classification (GTDB taxonomy): domain Bacteria; phylum Bacillota; class Clostridia; order TANB77; family CAG-508; genus CAG-269. Next base: position 41,988 of record CANSII010000005.1, read on the forward strand.
CAGTTGGATAATTTTTAGCAAATTCTTCTATTACTTTTTTATTTGCAGCTCTAAACCCTGATGTAGGATCTGTTATTTTTTTACCACAAAATAATTTAATACATAATGTAATTATATTTGCACCTATTCTTCTAATTAATGTTGATTGAAATTCACTTTCTTTTTTATCTAAAAATCTTGTTCCTATTACCATATCAGCTTGTCCTTTTTTTATTAATTCACTAACTTTCTCAACATAACTTACATCATGCTGTCCATCTCCATCAAATTGAATTGCAATATCATAATTATTTTCATAAGCATATTTATATCCAGTTTGTACTGCTCCTCCTATTCCAAGATTATGAATAAGTTTTATATGATTTATATTGTTTTCTGTTAATATCTTTTCTGTATTATCAGTTGATCCATCATTTATAACTATATAATCTAATTCATTACTATAATCTTCTATTTTTTTACATGTATTTAAAATATTTTCTTCTTCATTATAAGCTGGTATTATTAATAAAATATTCATCTAATTCTCTCCTATTTTATATTTAGGTTAATAATTTTAATGTCGTTATATTTTGTTAGAATTTCTTAATGTCTACAAGACCAACCGAGATACAAATAAATATTTATATATCAGCAGTTTCACTATAATATTTTCTAAAAATTATTAACCTGTAACTATTTTAACATTTCACCTAATAAAGCTACTGCAATAAAAATATTTTGTGCAATTGTTATTTTCATAACAAAATTTGTATCATTATTACTTTTTAAACTCTTATTTGATATACACAACATAATTAATGGTAAAATTGGAAAAATATATCTTAATTGGTATCCTAATACATAATCAGCTCCAACTGGTGCACATGCAATATATAAAATTCCACTTGTAAATCCGTATGTTAATAAAAAAATTATAAACATTAAACTTTTCTCTTTAAATGTAAAGTTTTTACTGTCATCTTTAATAGCAACATAAAAATAATATAAAAGCATTATTACAAAAACATTGTTTGCCTTTGAAGAGAAAAATATTTCAGAATTAATATGTTTTAGCCATTCCATATTTAATAAGGTATTTCTAATATGATTATAAATAACCTTTGGAATAATTAATGGATGTTGTATTGCATTTTTTATTTGTTCAGTTGAATTTACGTTTTCAAATCTATTATCTGTTAAATTAACTTTAGGTTGAATGACAAGTACTATTGCATTAGCAATTATAAATCCTATAATAATTAGCGGAATTTGTTTTTTATATTTTTTAATTAGCTCTTTTATTGGAAGTAATAAAACTAATAATCCAACTAAAGCATATGACATAGATTTATATGATAATAATAAAGTATAAATAATTGCTAAATTTATCAATTGTTTCAATGTTATATTTTGTTTATTATTATTTAGCTTTAAACAATATGCTATAAATAACAATACAAACCCTATCCCAATTCCATCTGGAGAATATGTTGCAGATAAACATATTATCATAGGAATTGTCATTATAATTAAGAATAGATTTTTTTTATATGGTAAATTTTTTATTATTAAACTTATTAAAATAATATAGGCAATCAAATTAAAAAATCTTCCTAATAAAAATATATCTGCTACACTTCCTTGTAAAATTCTTCCTATTAATATTCCTAATGCTGAAGGCATATATATTATTGGACTATATGTTGCTGGTGTAGAATCTACTGTTCCCTCTTTAGGTAATTCTCCTTCTTGAAAATCATATTTAACTTTAAAAAATCCTTCCAAAATTGTATAATGTGTACCTGTTTTTAAATCTGTCATGAATTGCTTATCAACAATTGGTTCTTCATAATTTATATTACCATATGATAAATTATAAGCTGACATAAAATGTTTTTTTTCATCAAATACATGATACGCATTAACTGTAATGCAAAATATACATCCAATCAAAAATATTGATACAATATTAGTTATATATTTATTTGTTACATATTCAATTGCCCAAAATAATGTTATTAACAATATAGATACCATTGAAAATTGAATGAGAGCTAATTCTTGTTTTATTAAAAATTTATATAAATAAATTATAAACAAAATTACTGCTATTAACATATATATAAGTAAAGCATATTTTTTTATTTTATTTTTAAAAGAATCTGAAACTTCATTTATTATATTGCTCTTATTTAAATAAAACATTGCAATTAATATTAATAAATAAAATATTCCTCTACATAGTGAAAAGAAAAATCCTTCTGATGGTCTATGTGTTAAAACTGCTGTTGTAAATTCTACATTACAATAACCAAATTCAAAAATTGCAATTAATACTATTAGTAATATCCAATTGAAAATTTTTATATTTCTATTATTAAATATTTTTTCCATTTTTTAACCTTTCTTTGTTACTTGTTAATATTTTTCATATTTCTATTTAATGAAATTGTTAATATATAAATATTTATTCAACTTTTCGATTACCTTGCACAACACTTAAGAAATTCTAAAAATAGACCTGTAAATTTGTTTATTTTTTTAAATGTCCTTTTATTTTTTTTGCAATCTTCCACGCTTTTGAATTTCTCATCATTTCATATCTGTGTACAACATGTCCATATATTGCCTTATATTCATTAAAATCAAATACATTACTTATAGCTTTATAATCTAGAAATTTATATATATCAACTAATTCAATTTTTTCATCAGTTTTAATATTCGTATATAAATTATTATAATATTCTTGCATTTGTTCAATAGTTTTAAATTTATAATTTTTAAAATTTTCTTTTTTCTTTTTATATTCATCTTTATTATTACTTATTTCTACTATTTTTTCAAGTATTTTTGAATTATTTGTATTAAATTCAATAACCCATCCTAAATTGTCTTTTTTTACTCTATCACCTACAGCTCCAATATCAAATGTAAGTATAGGTATGTGTCCCATATAGCATTCAGATAATGTATACGAATATGTTTCTGGACATGTAGCAAAAATACATGCTAAATCTATATTATTATCAATTAATAATTGTGGCAATTCTTCTCTTACATATTTACCATGATTTATATACATTTTTGTACTTTTTACTAATTCTTTATCATTAGTTTTTCCAAAAAGATGTATTTTTATATTAGAATTTGTATTAGTTTTAACCAATTCTTTTAAAATTTTTTCACCCTTATGTATTGCCATAGCTCCAACAAACGCAATATTGAATTCTTTTTTGTTGCTTCTATTTTCTTTATTTTTGATATTTATAACTTTTACTCCATGTTCTACAACTTCTATTTTTAAATCTTTATATATATTGTTAAACAGTTTTTTTGTATTTTCAGATGGAACGATTATCTTATCAAACTTTTCTATAACATTTTTGCAAGTTTCTTGCCATTTATCTAAAATATTATTATTTACTTTTAATCTATTATACAAGCATTTTTCACAGTCTTTTTGTTTATCATATTCACAATAAATGTCTTTATAAATCATATTGATTGACGGACAAATCATATATAAATCATGTAATGTAATTATTGAATATATATTTTTTTCTTTTGCAATATCAATTGCATCAAATGTTTGGAATAGAAAGTGATGTACATGCAAAATATCAATCTTAAAACTATCAAATATATTTTTTAACATTTCTTTATATGTATTATTTGTATATACTACTTGTCCATAATGATTTATATCTGTCTTATAATTTGCAATTTCTCTCGCATAGTCTTTTGTATATAAATATAATTTAAATCTTGATAAATCATATCTATCTGGTGCTAATACAAAACTTGCTATATTGTTTTTTATATTTGATAATATTATATCTTTTATATGAAGTGATGTTCCCCCTGTCATATCCATATTTTCTTCCCATTCATTCACAAGATATAATATCTTTTTCTTCTTATATAATTTAGTATTTAAATCTACATTTTCTTGTATATCACGAAGCGGATTATTTGCTATAAAATTATCTGTTTTTTGTACATAAATTGGATATTTTTCTTTCAATAATTGCATATGTTCTTTAACTAATGCCATTCTTGATGATGTTAAGTTTTCCTTTTTAAAACTTTGTGTTCCTTTATGATAAATAAATGTATTATCACATAATACATTTGTATATCCATGGTCTAATGCTCTATAACAAAAATCATTTTCTTCTCCATAACCTTTACCAAATGTTTCATCATCAAATAATCCTATTTTATTTATTACATCTCTTTTTATATACATACAAAATCCATTTCCTGTTGTTAATTCAGGATATCTATTTTTAGATATTTCTTCTATAATTTGAGCATATTCATCTAATGTTATATCTTGTGGCAATTCATTATCAACACCAAAATTTGGTACTGAACATATTGTTCCATTATTTGTAAGTGGTGTTACTGTTGCTATGTATTCATTTGAATATGCACATTTTTGAATTTTTTCTATCCATGTTTTTGTTACTTCTGTGTCACTGTTTAATAAAATTACATCGTTTTCAGAATATTCCATTCCTTTATTTACTGTTTTTACAAATCCTAAATTTTGTTCATTGTCTAATACTACTATTTGCTTTCCTTCATTTTCATTTTTATATTTTAATAACATCGGCATTATTTTTTCATCTGGACTTTTGTCATTTATTAAAATTATTGTGTGTTTTGTTAAATCTGTATTTTTTATTAGACTTTTTATACATTCTTCTGTATATTCATATGCATTATAAATTGGTACTATAATATCTATGTTTTTCATAATTACTTCTTTTCCTTTCACTCGCTTCGCTCGTTCATCGTCATCCAAGCTAATGTATGCAGAATTTATTTCATAAATTCTGCATAAGATATCTGTAATTTGCTTCGCTCAAACAGCTATCTTAATTTTTCGTCTGCCAAATCTTTATTTTAAAAATAAAACTATTTAAAGTCAAATAATATTAATTTGAAAAAATGAGTTTGACCTGAGTTGTTATTCACTTTAACCAATTTTAGTGTGTTTCTAAAATATGAATATTCAGTATCTTAAACGCCTTGGAAAACGAAATTTTTGAAAATTCATATTATTTGACTTATATTATTATTTTTTTATCCCTAACAAACTAAATAATTTATATAATACTTAATTTGAAAAAATGAGTTTGACCTGAGTTGTTATTCACTTTAACCAATTATAGTGTGTTTCTAAAATATGAATATTCAGTATCTTAAACGCCTTGGAAAACGAAATTTCTGAAATTCATATTATTTGACTTATATTATTATTTTTTATACATAACAAACTAAAAAATTTATATAATACTTATTCCTGTATTTGTTTTACTTAAATTTGGGCTAAAATAAGCATCACCTTTTTTATATTCTTCTCTCCATTTGTTCATTATTTTTTCTTCATCTTCTTTATTCTTTTCAATTTGGTTTACCCCTCTAACTTTTATAGAAATTATTGGATTTATTATTACTTGTTTTCCTGAAGCAAGCATTTTTAAACATGTATCAACACTAACAGCTAAACCTGTAAATTCACTTGTAAAACCACCTATTTGCATAAATACATCTTTATCTATCATTGCATATTTTGTATATACACAAGATACATTATGTATAATCAATAATCTTTGCATATATGTGCCTATATCTTTTGGAACTCCTTTATATAGCAGATCTGCCATTCCATTCATTCCTAATATAATTCCACAATGTTCAACTAATTCCTCTTTATTATATAATTTGGTTCCTACTATTCCAACATTTTTATCTTGACAAATTCCAATTAAATCTTGTATAAAACTTTTTTTATCTATATAATCTAATTTTTCATCTAATATCATAAAGTATTTTCCATTAGATTGAGAAATTGCTTCATTATAATCTTTAAATATATCTTGTGATGGTTTCACAACCTTTTCTACATTTTCTACTTCTTTACTAGAAATAGCTATAATTTCATAATTTTCATAGTCTGTTGATTTTTTTAGTTTTTCAACTATTGATTGTATATCATTTTCAAAACAATTTCTGCCATCTATTATTATACTAACTTTTGGATTTCCTTTTACAATATATTTTATCTCATAACTTCCAGGTGTTAGACCATCTGTAACTTCTACATCTGTATCTAAATTTCTTTTTATATGATCCTTTATTACTTTTTTTCCTATTTCAAACGCATATGGTTTTGAATCAGAATTTTGTGCTGTTGAATTTTTATGTGCTCTCCAATGATATAATACTTTTGGAATATGAACTATATTATCAGTAATCTCTGATGCTCTTGCAACTATATCAAAATCTTGACTTCCATCATATTCACTTCTAAATCCACCTAACTTGTCCATTAATTCTTTTTTAAATACACTGAAATGGCAAATATAATTTGCACTATTTAATGTATATGGTGAAAAATCTGGTTTGAAAAATACACCATATCTAGGTCCTTTCGTTGTTTCAAGCTTATCTTCATCTGAGTATAAAAATTCTACATTTGAATTTTCATTTATTGCTTTTACTATCTCATATAAAGAAAAACTAGGTAATAAATCATCGTGATCTAATAAACCTATAAAGTCTCCAGTTGCAAGTGTAAGTGCTTCATTAGTGTTTCCTGAAATGCCTTTATTTTCACCTATTATTTTGTATTTTATTCTATCATCTTTTTTTAAATATTCTTTTATATATTCAATTGGTTCAGGTGAACCATCTGCCAAACAAAGTTCCCAATTTGAATAAGTTTGGTCTTGTAAACTTTTTACCAATTCGTCAAAAAAATCTTTTGGTGTATTATATACTGGCACAACTATACTAATTTTAGGTTGAACTTTAAATACAGTAATTCTTTGATTTTTTAATTCTTCTTTACTTGGTTCATTTTTATTAATCCAATTTTTATAAATTCTTTCTTCTTCACTATATTTTGAAAAATATTTTGTATATATATTTTTTATAAATTCTCTTCTTTTTGACCCTCTTGGTAATATTCTATCTATGCTCATATCTTAATTCCTCTTTAAAAATTTTTTATTATTTGCATTTTTTTCTATTTCATTTTCTAATGCATTAATGTATTCTTGCTTTTTTGCATTATCATTTTTTGCTTCTTCTAAATATTTTTCTAAGTTTTTAATATATTCACCACTTCTTATTATTTCTTGCCAATATGATTTATTTTCATTTATTAAATTATCTATTGCTTTCAAATTATCTTTTTTATACATAGCTTCATATACTTGTTTATCTATTATTTCTTCTCTTAATTCTTTATCTATATTTTCAAAAAGTTCTTTATATTGTAAAATATTAAGCTTTTCTAATAATTCATCTATATTTATTTTTCTAACTAAATCATATGAATTTATAATTGCTCTATAAATAACAAATTCTACTGGTAAATAGTCTTTTTCCCATTCTTGATCGAAAAATACAAATTCATCATTAATGTAAAAACAATTTTTAGGAACCATATCCCAATAACCTTTTTCCATATAATTTAATTTATCTAAAATTTCTTCATCATCGCTGAAATTTAATTTATCTTTGCATTCTTGGTATTTTACAGAATCTTTTAGCAACATATCCCTTTGTTTATTTAGTATTTCAACTACTTTATCAATATTATTAGCGTTATTAGCTAATATACTATCTAATGTTGATTGATTTTTTATTAATTTGCTATATATTTTTCCATCTTTTTCATAATCTAATATTTTTATATTTTCATATTTTATGTTGTTTATTATATCTATCATATTATTAATATGTTTTTCTGCTTTATTATTTGCTGTTAACTTTTCTACAACATTATCTTTAATTATTGTTATTAATTGATATTGTTCTTTTCTATAATTATTAAAAGAAACATAATTAATAGAATTTTCGCTTTCTTCTTTTGATATTTCAATTAAGTAGGAATTTACAAAAAAACTAATCATTTCTGGCGCATTTAATACTATCGTTTTTAACATTTTTATTTCATCAAATACTTTTATTTCATCTTCTGATATATTTGGATTATATCTTTCTATATAGCTTATATCTATGTTATAATTTTCATTTATAATTACTTCTGATGTTTTATAGTCTGGAAAAGCATAAAAAGTATTTATTTTGGTTAAATTATTTTTTTGTAATTCTTTTTTTACATAGCTTAACGTTTTAATTTTTTCATATTGATTTTCTAAAGATAAAATACCATTTTTACTTTCAATATCATATTTGCTCCAATTGTTTATTCCTAATTGATTATTTCCAATTATTAACATTTTTCCTTTGTCGTTCATTATTTCAATAACTTTTTCAATAATATCATTATAATTTTCATATCCATATATTAATATATAATCATATTTAATATCTAAACTCAAATCATCAATATTTTCAATTGTTTTTATATTTTTAAAATTTTTTTCTAATTCTTTTGTAATACATTCATTTAAGCCTATTTGAATTATTGTTTTATCTTTTTCAAAAGGATACCATTTGATTATATTTGAATTAAATATTTTTAATTTATCTTGGTTCACTTATACTTTCCCCCCATTTTAACTAAAAAATCTTTATATCTTGAATTCCATCTTTAGCAACATAATTTTGTTTTACTTTTAGATCTTCCATCCATTTTCTAGTTTCTTTTGTTTTCCAAGGTCCAGAATCCTCTGCTCCATTTGCATTATTATTCCATAACCATTCAGGGGTTGGCCATAAACATATTTTAGGTTTTACTATTTTATAGAATTCTTCTGTTGCACCACTTTGTCCATGATGTGCAACTTGTACAATATCTGCTTTTAAGTTTTCTCTTTGATTTTTTATTAATTTTTCACTACTTTCTACTCCAGTATCACCTAAAAATAATATTTTTTTATGATTTACTTTTATTTGAAAAACCATACTTTGATTATTAATAGCATTATTTGTTATTTCTGGATTTTTAACTCCTAATATTTTAACAGCTACATTATCAATTTTTATGATGTCATTAATTTCAGGCTCTATGTCAATTTCTATATTTTTATTTTCTGATATAACTTCAAATGCTCCTGCATGATCTATATGTGGGTGTGTTATAAACCAACAGTCTACTTTGCCTCCATTATCTTCAATATAGCTTTCTAATTGAGGAGCATCTTCTTTAGTTCCACCATCTATTACTATTATTTTTCCATTAATTGATTTAATTCCATATCCCATCATTTGTCTTGTTGATGATGGGGTAAATTGTGTTAAGTATATATAATTGTTTATTCTTTTTATGTAATATACTCCAAAGATTAGCATTACTGTTAAAAATACTATTATTAATATTTTTATAATTTTATTTTTTTCTTTCATTATTAGTTTCATTCCTTTCGCTTCGCTCATCGTCATCAATGATTCTTTAAACTTCATTTGCCAACTCTTTGTTTTCGAAGTCATTTATTCATATTTTTTTTACATTTATATCTGAATCTAGTCTATATAATCCAACACAGTCCTTATTAGATGTTATCTCTACTAATAAAGCATCATATTTTCTGCTTAATACTTCTAATTCTCCACTACTATTAAAATGTGTACAACTAAATGATAATGTATATTTGTTTGGTGCTAAGCTTAATTTTTGTCTAAATTCCGCAATTGCTGTATCACCTTTATTAAAATCTCCTGTTACTATTTTTTCTTGTACAGTATTTGTTCCCATCATATCTAATCCTTTAAAATCTTTTACTGTCATTGTAAAAATAGGGTCAGTGACCTTTTCATTAAATATTACTTTTGATTTTAATATAACTTCTTTATCATTTTCAATTGATGTTATGATATTTCCATCTGTATCAAAAATTCCAAAATCAATTAAGTCTGCTTTTCCATTTCCATACTCAATTATATTTGGATTTATTGTATAATTTTTTTTCCATTCTTCCTGTTTATTATTTATTTTTTTTATTTTTATATCTTTTCTTTGTTCTACTTCAATTTTTTCTTTTTTTTCTATTTGTTCTCTATCTTCATCTAATTTTACAATTATCTTTTTGTATCTTTCAACTCCTCCTTTTACATCACCATCATATATTTTTTCGCCACCATTTATGATAATTGCTCTTGTACAATTTCTTATAACATCTGTAACATTATGAGTAACAAAAAGAATTGTTTTTCCTTTTTCTTTAAATTGTTCGAATTTCTTAAAACATTTTAATTGAAACGCCATATCTCCAACAGATAAAACTTCATCTACAATTAATACTTCTGGATCAACATTTATTGCACAAGCGAATGCAAGCCTTGCAAACATTCCTGAAGAATATGTTTTTATAGGTTGATATAAATGCTCTCCAATATCTGCAAACTCTATAATATCTTGTTTACTGGCTTCTATCTGCTCTTCTGTTAGCCCCATAACTTGTCCATGTTGATAAATGTTTTCAAGTCCTGTTAATTCAGAATTAAATGCAGCTCCTAATTCAAGTAATGAGCTTATTTTTCCTTTTACTTTGAGTTCTCCACTTGTTGGTGTTACAACTCCTGTTATCATTTTTAATAGTGTCGATTTTCCTGCTCCATTTTTTCCAAGAATTCCTAAAACTTCTCCTTTTTTTAATTCTAAATCTAATCCATTAATAGCACAAAATGTCTCATGATTGCTGTAAAAAGGTAGAATAGTTTCTAATAGTCTTGCTTTTTTACTTTTATACATTTTATATTCTTTTCTTAGTTTTTTAATTTCAATTACATTTTCTTCTTTTTCCATTTTTACTATCCCTTCACTTCGCTTGTTTTACTCCGCTCGTTCATCGTCATCCAATCTAATGTATACAGAATTTATTTCATAAATTCTGCATAAGATATCTGTATTTCGCTTTGCTCAAACAGCTATCTTAATTTTTTGTCTTCCAAATCTTTATCTTGTCCTTTTTTTTAATAGCCTTAAAATACAATACCTTATTTTAAATATTGGCTTTCCTAATAAAGGCAAATTCATTATAACAAAATTCATAATATAATATTTTAAATTTTCTGTCTTATATAATTTATGATATATATTCCAGTGTCTAAAATTCAAATTTTTCTTTTTTTGTATCATTTTAAAATATTTTAAGCTATCTATATTCAATTTTTGAATAGATTTTGGAAATCTATCATTATTTTCTACATATGTTCCAAAAACACCTAGTTTTACATTAATAAAATGTTCTCTTACTTGCTCTATTTTACTAAATCCATGAGAAATTTTATTTGTTCCAACTTGATTATTCCCATGTTGCCTATATTTAATATACTTTTCTGACATATATGCTAATTTTCCATTTAATGCAACTATTAATCCAATCCAATGATCATGTATCAAGAATTTTGAATTTTGAGGTAATGGTAGTATCTTATCAATATATGTTTTCTTTGATAAAACTGTACATCCAGTCACACAATTATATAAATAATTGACTTTATAACTATTTATATATTTTTTTATTTTTTTATTTAATAACATAAAATCTCCAAAAGATGGATATATTGTATTTAAAGTTTTATCAACAACTTCTAAATCTCCAAAAACTAAATCTGCATTTTCCTTTTTTAATTTTTCTATAGATTTTTCCGCTTTTTCTTTAAGCCATACATCATCTTGATCTGAAAGCATATAAAAATCATTTGTTACTTGTTTTAATAAAAATTCTATGTTTTTTACAACACCTAAATTTGTTTTTTGAAGATACACTTTAACTCTATCATCAATTTTTTCATATTTTTTTAAAATATTAGGTGTATCATCTTTAGAGCAATCATCTGATATTATTAAATTAAAATTTTTATATGTCTGATTTAATATACTTTTTATTTGTTCATCTACATATTTTTCACCATTATATGTAGCTAACAAAATATCTATTTTTTCGTCCATTAATTCTCCTTATAATACATCTGCAAAATCTTTCTTATTTTTATTAAAAATATGGTTTCCCCATAAAAACATCAAAATTGTTATTATCCAAAAAATAATTGTGTACATTCCATTATTTGCTGTTATAATATTTTCGCCCATAAACGCTTGCCTAAAACCTGTTACTAAATATGTAAAAGGCATATATTGCATTAATTTTAACATTGTTTGATGATTTTCAAGTCTTGTTAAGCTCCATATTACTGGTGTTGCCCAAAAAAATAATTGCATTAATATTCCTAATAAATTTGAAAAATCTGGTACAAGAGTTGTTATTGCTGATGTTAATCTTGTAAATGCTATAATAAATGCGTATGTTGCAAAAATAATATATAATATAATCCATACATTAGGCATAAACTTAAATATTATACAAACTATAATAGCTATTATAAGTAAAAATATTGACACAAAACTACTTCCTATTAGAGATACAATTGGAATAATGTCAACTGGAAATACCACTTTCTTAACTAAATAACTATAATTTCTTATTGCACCACTTGCACTCATAATACTATCATTTAAACATTGCCATATAGCCATACCTGGTAAAAACCATACAATATATGGTGCTCCACCTTCTCCTGGTGTTTGAAATATAAATTGAAATACAAATACATACATCATCATAAATATAAATGGTTGCAAAAAGCCCCATATGCTTCCTAAGCTTGTACTTGCAAATCTATTTTTAAAGTCACTTTTTCCTAGTTTCCATATTATATTTTTATTTTTCCATACAGCTTTTATAAAATCCATTATGTTTCCACTCCTTTTTATACTATATCCTATATTAAAAATAAATTTTTGTCAATACAAATGTCCAAAAGGAAACGTCCCCAATGGACAAAAATGTCCAAAAGGGACGATTCCTTTTGGACATTTTAAAATAATTCAACAATACTATTAAATATCTCTTCATTAGTCAACTGATTCTTACTATTTTCATTAATAAACACTATCATCTTATTATCATCTTGAAAATATTCATAAGTTTGAAATTTATCCATTTTTTCAAAAGTATAATTCCAAATATCACCTGATAATTCATCAACAATATAGCAAACACTTGAAACATCTAAAATATACTGTTTATCTCCATTAATAATTTTATCTATTTTCTTATCTATATCATTTTGCTTATTTTTTTCTTGTATTCTTAAATATCCATTATTATCTATGGTATATTTAGAATTAACATTCTCATTATTAAATAAATTTAAAATTTTATCTCTACTATCCTTTTCAATCCATATACCATTTTCTTTTGGTAAATTTTCATTTAGTATAGTATCTAATTCTTCCATTGTTGGAACTGATTTTTTTATCATTCCAGCAAATGCTACTTTATATTTTATATTTGCTTTTACTGTTAATACTTGTCTACCATCAAATTCTTGTTGAACTTCATATATTTCAGTATTTCCTGTCAATCCTGTTTCTTCTTTTAATTCTTCTACAGTTGCTATATTTTGAGCCGAATCTTTTTCTTTATTTTGTTCTTCTTTTTTTATTATTTTAAAAAAAATACATATAAAAATTATTACTAATATTATTAATATTACACTTATAATTGTTTTCTTATTATCTTTCACTACCATAAACCTCCTAGTAAAATTTATACAAAACCAAATAATATTAATTTGACTTGTATTAAAATTTTTTTACAATCCTATAAATGTCAGAACTTAGATATAAATTCACATCTAAACTCTGACACTTAATAACAATAATTATATATTTCTTAGCATATCTAATGTTGCTTCAATATATCTATTAGGGAAGTTTTTATTCAAAACAGCTTCATGCCCAGTAACACCTGAATGTGGTAACTCTATTAAAGCCGCTTTAGCATTTCTAGTTGAAGATCCTAAAGATAATCTTGCCCAATTAACCAAATAACCTGTTCCATATCTACCAACTGCAGAACTATCATTTTCAGGGAACTGTTTACCATAGAATGAACAAATTGTAGGATCTCCTATTAATTGTTGTGTCCATCCATGTAAGTCAACTAAAACAGTTTGTCCATTTTGTGATTTATTATTTAGTAAGAAATTTCTTAATGCTTGTGCTTCATATGCTTGAAATCCTTCTGTACCATTGTAATTTCTATTATCAGTATATCGTGTATATGAATTACCAACTTGCCAACATCTATTTAAGTCTATTCCTTTATGATTAGGTGCTTGACTGTATAATGTTGTTCTTCCAGGTCCATTATTTGTGTTTCCATGTCTTAATCCATCTTGATTTACACCAGGGAATAAATATATTGTCCATTTATCAGCAATACTATTATCATTACTATCTATTAGTCTTTGATAGAATTTATTTGCTATTTCAACTAATTCAGTTCCATCTTTCCACCATAAATCTTCAAATCCATGTATTGCAAAAGTTCCAAAAAATACATTTGGTCCAGTTCCAAATTGATAATATTCTAGATCGGATCCTCTTGCATCTCCTGCTACTTTTAATCCTGAATATCCATAAGTTCCTTTAGTATAAAAAACTCTTTTTTGTATTGTAAATGGTTGTTCTAACTCTTTTATTACATTATTATTATGTATAGCTTGTACTTTTATAGAATGTGTTCCTAAAGAATATTGAGAAAAATCAACATCTATCTCAAATCCTGGTGCAGTATTATATAAGTTTTCATCTCCAAATCCTTTTTTTGAATTTATAACATCAACTCTTGCTGTTCTTTGTAGTTTACTTAAATCTATTTCTTTATTATCAATAAATATTTTTAATCCTACATCTCGAAATGTTGTCATTACCCAGCCTTTTACTTTACAAACTTCATTGTAAATAGTGTTTACTGGACTATCTATATACATGTCTGTTCTATTTAATGTTACTTTTGGAACTATTTTTATTTCTATAGCTTCTAATTGTTTTGCTAAACTTTGTGTTCCTGAGGTTTCTCCATCATAGCACCAATCTTGCCACCCTACATCTGAAATATGTGTTCTATACATAATAGAATATTCTGTTGTTCCTTCTAATTTTATTTTTATAGCTTCTAATCTTAATGCTCTTCCTTCTGTGCCAGCTGTTTCTCCTTCTGTTCTCCAATCCTGCCATCCTATTTCTGCTACATGTGTTTTATATTTTATATTAACACCTTCTGGTACATTTACTCCTTTTATTTTTATAGCTTCTAATTGTAATGCTTTGCCTGATGTTCCTGACATTTCTCCATCATTTTTGTAGTCTTGCCATCCTATTTCTGATACATGTGAACTATATTGTACATGAAACCCTTTATCAATTTTTATTTTTTTACTATATGATTCTAATACCTTATTATCTGTAGTTACTAAATCTATTTTTAATAAGTGTTCTCCTGTAGTTGTACCAGTAATTGGTAAATCAAATTCAAATCCTGGCGTTGGATTTTCTTTTATTGTTCCATATCCTTTTACAAAACTTAAAACATCAGCTCTTCCTTTATAACTAATATTTTCAATTTTTGTATCATCATATGTAACTTGAATTTTTGTATTAGATACATTTGCCAATTTCCAACCAGATACATTTATTGTTGTATCTCCATAATATAAATCTGAAATAGGTGTTTCAATATTTAATTTTCCTTTTGTAACTTTTTCAATTACTTTAATTTCTATAGCCTCTAATCTTAATGCTTTTCCTTCTGTTCCTGCTACCTCTCCATCATAACACCAGTTTTGCCATCCTATTTCTTCTACATGTACTCTATACATTACACTATATTTTTCTGTATTAGTTAATTCTATTTTTATAGCTTCTAGTCTTAATGCGCATCCTTCTGTTCCTGCTAAATCTCCATTTTGTTTCCAATCTTGCCATCCTATCTCTTCTACATGTGTTTGATATTTTATTCCTATATCTGATATTGTATCTAACTTTATTTTCATAGCCTCTAATCTTAATGCTTTTCCTGATGTTCCAGAAGTTTGTCCATCTTTTACTGAAAAATCTCTTTCCCATCCAATATCTTGTATATGTGAATTATACATAACGCTTAATTTTTCATTCTGTACATTCTTTTTATCTACTTCTAGTGTATTCTTTGTTTCTACTTTTGGTGTATTTTCTGTTTTTACTTGTTGTTCATCTTTTGCTTGTGTTTCTAAATCACTTTCTGTTTCTACTTGTATTTCTTTATTTGTATCAACAATGCTATTTACATCATTTGCATACTTGCTTCCAATACAGCCAAAAACAAGTGCTAACATTAACGTTATGCTTAAAAATATTTTTGTTATTTTTTCTGTTTTTATAAATTTCATTTGTTATCCCCCTTTATTATTCATCTTATATATTTATATTTCGAAATTCAAAGCTTCATATTTTATCCTGTACAATAAAATGCCATTAAATAACCGTAAACTACCTATATAAATATAAACAATATGTAACTCAATAATGGAAAATGTAATATCATAATTTCCTTAAATGCTCTCTTTTTTATACCTCTAAAATATAAATATTTAAAATATTTATGGATTGGTAAATATAAAAATGTAGATTTTTGAGCTTTTTTATAATATTTCACAACATCTTCTTCTATATCTTGTAATTTGTTATTTTCTAAATTTTTACTATATTCTTTACACATCAAGACTCCTGCTAAATAAGTTTCAGTAATAACTTTGTATCTATATTTAGAATATGAACTATAGCTTTTACCATTTTCTTTTTTCCATATTTCCATATTTTGCTTAAAGCTTCTACCACCAAAAATGTTATTTCCATGAAGCCTATATCCAAAAAGAGGTTCATCTATACAATATATACCTTTCATATTACTTGCTATATAAGTTGAATGCCAGTCATGTGCAAAAGTATTTTCTGTAAATGGTAACATCTTTTCTTTTACATTTTTTGTAATCATTTGACTACATCCTATTGCTATATGCCTAGAAAATGGTAGTATAAAATTATTGCCACTTAATATTGGCATATTTTTATATCTTAAATAGCTATCATGTAAGATATTTCCATTCTCATCGATTTGTTTTGCATCGCAATATATTAAATCAACATCTTTTTTTTTCATTATTAATAAACTTTTTTCTATTTTGTTTGGATACCATATATCATCATGGTCTGAAAATGCTATATAATCTGCTGTTGATTGTTCTAGTAAAAATTCAAAACTACTTGTACATCCTAAATTTTGTGGTTGTATATATAGTTTTATTCTTTTGTCTTTTTTTTCATATTCTTTTAATATTTTTCTTACTTCTTCATTTGGTGAACAGTCATCTGATATTATTAAATTAAAATTTTTATGTGTTTGATTTAATATGCTATCTATTTGTTGTTTTAAATATTCTTCTTTTGTATTATATGTTGTTAATAAAATATCTACTTTATCTTCCATTTTTATTCCTTTTTTATTCTTACAATTTTATTTTATTCTTTTAAAACTATTTTGTCAATGTAAATTTTTATTTAAGTTTCGGCTTTTTGCAAAAATATATTATTTAGAAAAAAGATATATATTATTCAGCTTTGTTTTCCATGGCGTTTAAGATATTGAACATTCAAACCTTAGAGACACAATATAATGACTTAAAGTAAATAACGACTCACTGTCAAACTCGCTTTATAATATATATCTTTTTTCTATAATAAAGTTTGAAAAATAAAAAAACTAAAACTTAAATAAATTTCAAAGTTTCTTTAGCAATCATCAATTCTTCATTTGTAGGAATAACATAAATTTTAATCTTTGAATCAGGTTTAGAAATAACCTTTTCTTCACCTCTCATATTATTTTCATCAATATCAAGTGAAACACCCATAAATTCTAGCTTTTGGCAAATACCTTTTCTAATATTAATTTGATTTTCACCAATACCTCCAGTAAAAATAATATAATCAACACCATTCATAGCAACTGCATATTTTGCTATATAACTAGCAATAGCATAATTAAAACTTTCAACTGCCATTTTAGCATCTTCTTGCCCTTCATTAGCCTTATTTTTAATTTCTCTAAAATCAGGTTCTATATTTGACATTCCTGAAAGTCCTGATTTTTTATTTAATATATCTTCCATTTCTTGTGCTGACAAATTTTCTTTTTTCATTATATATGTTAATACAGAAGGATCTAAATCTCCACTTCTTGTAACCATTGGTAAACCACCAAGTGGTGTAAGTCCCATACTTGTTTCTACTGATTTTCCTCCTTGTATTGCACATATACTTGCACCTTGTCCTAAATGGCAAGAAACAATTTTCATATTTTCTATTGGTTTATTTTCAATTTCAGCAAGTCTTTGAGATACAAACATATGAGAAGTGCCATGTGCCCCATATTTTCTAATTTTATATTTTTCATAATATTCATATGGTATTGGATAAATAAATTTTTCTTTTGGTAATGTTTGATGAAATGATGTATCAAATACTACAACCATTGGCATATTTGGAACAATTTTTTTACATGCCTCTATTCCCAATATTGCAGCAGGATTGTGTAAAGGTGCTAATTCTCCACATTCTTTTATTCCATCTATTACTTCTTGTGTTACTAATTCTGAATGTGGATATTTTTCTGTTCCTTGTACTACTCTATGTCCTATTCCATCTATTTCATTTAGACTGTTTATAACTTTATATTCTGTATCTGTTAACTGTTTTAATGTAAAATCTATTGCTTCTGCATGATTATATGCTGGTTTTTTTATTTCTATTTTTTGTCCATTTACTTTATGTGTAATAAATGCTTCTTCTTCTCCTATTCTCTCATATTTTCCTGATGCCATAACTTCTTCATTTTCCATATTAATTAACTGATATTTTAGTGATGAACTTCCACTATTTAAAACTAATATTTTCATTTTTGACTCTCCATTTCTTTTTAATCTATTATAAAATTTTTTATTTTTATTTATGTATACACATTTTTGCAGTTTCTCTAGCGATCATCAATTCCTCATTAGTTGGAATTGTATAAATTTTTACCTTTGAATCTATAGCAGATAATTCTGCTTCTTCTCCTCTAGCTTTATTTTTTTCGTCATCGATCTTAACTCCAAAAAACTCAAGTTGTTCACAGATTGCTTTTCTAGATATTGGTCCTTTTTCACCAACACCTGCTGTAAATGTTAATACATCTATTCCTCCCATAGCTACTGCACATTTTGCAATATATGAAGCTGTTAAATAGTGATATATATCTAATGCAAGTATTGCACTCTTTTCACCAGCAAGCATTTCATTTTCAATATCTCTAAAATCAACTGATATTTGTGAAATTCCATATACTCCTGATTGTTTGTTTAAAATATTTTCCATTTCTTGTGCTGATAAATCTTCTTTTTTCATTATATATGTTACAACAGATGGATCTAAATCTCCACTTCTTGTACCCATTGGGATACCTCCAAGTGGTGTAAGTCCCATACTTGTTTCTACTGATTTCCCATTTTGTATTGCACACACACTTGCCCCTTGTCCTAAATGGCAATTTACTATTTTTAGTTCTTTAATATCTTTTTCCATTATCTCTGCAACTCTATTTGCAACATATTCATGTGATGTTCCATGTGCTCCATATTTTCTAATTCCATATTTTTGATAATATTCATATGGTATTGGTAAAATAAATCTTTCTTTTGGTAATGTCTGATGAAAAGCTGTATCAAATACTGCTATCATTGGTATATTATGGGCTATTTTTTGACATGCTCTTATTCCTAATACTGCTGCTGGATTATGTAATGGAGCTAAATCACTACATTTTTCTATTTCTTCAATGACTTCTTCTGTTATTTTTACAGGTTTTGAATATTTTTCTCCACCTTGAACAACTCTATGTCCAATCCCACTTAATTCATTTAAGCTTTTAATAACTCCATAATTTTCACTCATTAATCTTGAAAATATAAATTCTAATGCTTCTTCATGATTTTTTACATATTTCTCAAATTTACGCTTTTCTCCATTTACTTTGTGTGTTAAAAATGAATTTTTTTGTCCTATTCTTTCAAAATATCCTTTAACAAGCATTTCTTCTGTATCCATATCAATTACTTGATATTTTAATGATGAGCTTCCTGAATTTAATACCAAAATCTTCATAAAATTCCTCCCTTTTTTAATTAGTAGTCAGAAGTCCGAGGTTGGAGTTCGGACTACTATAATCAAAATTTAACTTTATTCTCTAAATATCTACTTCCCTAACATCTATTTCACTGACTTCCATTTCACCGATTTCTAGTTTTGTGCTTGAACAGCTGTTATTGCAATAACTCCTGCAATATCTTTATAGTCACATCCTCTTGACAAATCATTTACTGGTTTTGCTATTCCTTGACATAATGGACCATATGCTTCGGCTCTTGCCAACCTTTGTACTAATTTATATCCTATATTTCCAGCATTCAAATCTGGAAATATCAAAACATTTGCTTTACCTGCAACTGTACTTTCAGGTGCTTTTGATTTTGCTATTTCAGGTATTATTGCAGCATCTAGTTGTAATTCTCCATCTACTTGTAATTTTGGCATTTTCTCTTTTACTAATTTTGTTGCTTGTATAACTTTTTCTGTTAATTCAGATTTTGCACTTCCATATGTTGAATATGAAAGCATTGCAACTTTTGGTTCTTTTCTTACTAATTGTTCAAAACTTTTACTTGATGATATTGCTATTTCAGAAAGTGTTTCTGAATTTGGATTTTCATTAAGTCCACAATCTCCAAATACAAATGTTCCTTCTTCACCATATTCACAATTTGGAACAACCATTACAAAAAATGCTGAAACTAATTTCGTACCAGGTGCTGTTTTTAGAATTTGTAATGCAGGCCTTAATGTGTCTGCTGTAGAATGAATTGCTCCTGAAACAAGTCCATCTGCTTCTGTTTCTTCATCTTTTATCATTAACATTCCAAAATATACTGGATCTAAGACTAATTCTCTTGCTTTTTCTATAGTCATTCCTTTATTTTTTCTTAATTCATATAATAAGTTAACATATGTCTCATATTTTTCTGATTCTTTTGGTTTTACTATTTTTGCTCCTTCTATATCAATTTTATTTTCTTTTGCTTTTTTTTGTATTTTCTCCTTGTTTCCTACTAATATTATTTTTGCATATTGTTCTTTTAATACAACTTCAGTTGCTTTTAATGTTCGTATGTCTTCTGCTTCAGGTAATACTATTGTCTTTATTTGCTGTTTTGCTCTTTGCTTTATAGCTTCTATAAAATTCATTTCTAGCATTGCTCCCTTCACTTTTTTGGTAAAATATAAATTTGTCTTCTTTTTTCACATTATATATATAATAATTAATTTTTTCAATAGTTTTTTGCATTTAAGTTTCGGTTTTTTATTTTTTATGAATAATTGTTTTTTGCAAAAAACCGAATCTTAAATTTTAAAAAAATTGACAAAAGAACTCTAAAGTTATATCATTTAGCTATAAAATATTTTATAAAGAATATATTTTATATAAAAATAGGGCTATAATGCTCGAATGGAGGTATATATATGAAAAAAAATAAGACAAAAATTATTACAACAATCTTATTAATAATTTTGTTATTATCATCAACGCTTGTATATGCAGAAAATGAAACATCAAACAGCACAGCTGATGAAAATGGAATAGTTGCAACAGATGATGTACAATTAATTAATGAAGACACAGTAACACCTGACAAAATCCAAGGAAATAATTATAAAAGTAGTGATGATTATATTTTTGGTGAAGATGTAACTATAGATTACTTAGTTGATGGAAATATATTTGTGTGTGCAAGAAATGTTACAATCAAATCTCAAATAGGAGGAGACGCCTTTATAATGGCAGAAAACATTACTATTGAAGAAGAAGGTTATGTTTTTAGTAATCTTTTTGCATTAGCTAATTCAATTGAAGTAAAAGGAGTTATATATGACATATATAGTTTTTCAGAAAAATTAACAATTTCAGGAGGACATATATATAGAGATATGAAAGCAGCTTGTAGAGACTTTAATTTTAGTGGAACTATAGGTAGAAATGTGTATATATCATGCGAAAATATGAATTTTAATACTGATGAAAACTCTAAAAGTATAATATATGGAAATTTAAATTACACTTCAACTTCTGAAATATCTATACCTGAAAATGTTGTAACAGGTGAAGTAAAATATACACAAGAAAATTTAAGCGAAGAACTAACAATTACTGAAATAATTTCAGGATATATTTTAAGTTTAGGTGAATTTTTAGTATTTACTTCAATAATATGGTTATTATGTTTATGGTTAGCTCCTAAATTTTTAAGCAATTCTAATAATTATGTTGGTAAATCTTCTTTAAAAGTTTTAGGTATTGGTTTACTTGGATTAGTTGCTATTCCTATAATTTGTATAATTTTAATTTTATTAGACTTTACAAGTAGTATTTCTTTAATTTTATTAGCATTATATATTATAGGAATTGTACTTGCTAAATCACTATTTACAATTGTTGCTAATAATTATGTTTGTAGTAAATTAAATCTTACTAAAAATATTCAAATTTTTGGAATGCTAGTTATATCTGAAATAGTTGTTTGGATTTTAACAATTTTACCTTTTGTTGGAAATATTATTTCTTTTATAATTTGTGTTTTAGGACTTGGAGTTTTAATAAGCTCAATTATTAATAAAAAACAAGAACAAATACAAAATTTAGAAACTCTAGATAAATAAAATCTATAAAAGACATTAGAAACTTCTAATGTCTTTTAATTCATCTATTATGGTTTTATAATCTTTTGCAACTAAAATAGCAGTCCCAGAAACCAATATATTACAACCTGCATTTTTTACAGAATCAGCTGTTTTCAAATTAATCCCGCCATCAGCTTCAATATCAATCTCAATATTATTATCTGTTATATAATCTTTTAAAGTCTTAATTTTATTTATCATATCTGTTAAAAGAGTTTGTCCGCCTTTTCCTGGTTCTACAGTCATTACTAAACATACATGAACATATGGCAAAAACTCAAATATTTCTGAAATATCTGTTTCTGGTTTTACACTTAAACCTACTTTACAATGATTATCTTTTATTTTATTAATATATTTTAAAACCTCTTCTTTATTTTTACAAGCTTCATAATGGAATGTAATTATATTTGGTTCAACTGACAAAAAATCATCAATTGCATTATCTATATTCTCTACCATTAAATGTACATCTAGTGGCAAGTTTGATATTCTTTTTATATAAGAAGCATATTCTAACATTTTTTTATAAGTGTTTTTTTCTACGAATTTACCATCCATTACATCAATATGAAAATAATCTGTATGTGCTTTTTCTAAAGCAAAAAATGTTTGTGATTCCTCTCCTTTTTTTACTGATAAGATTGATGTTGATATTTCTACCATTTTTAAATCTCCTTTCTTATTTTAAGTTAATATTAATTGTTTATAGAAAAAAGATATATATTTCAAAGTGAGTTTGACCTGAGTTATTATTTATTTTAATCCATTATAGTGTGTATATAATTTCTGAATGTATAGTATCTTAAACGCCTTGGAAAATGGAACTGCGAAATATATATCTTTTTTCTAAATATTATATAATATTAATATTTATCTATTTCTTTTAACTCACTATATATTTTACAAAATCTCTCATATCTTTCATTACTTATTTTACCAGTTTGAACTGATTCTTTTATACCACAATTTTCTTCTTTTATATGTGTACATCCTACAAATTCGCATTCCTTTATTTTATCTTTAAACTCTTTAAAAAATTTATCTAATTCATTATACTGTATTTCAGATATATCAAAAGTTGAAAAGCCTGGTGTGTCAGCAATATATGTATTTTCATCTATTTCATACAATTTTGTTGATGTTGTGGTGTTTTTTCCTCTTTTGTTTCTTTGACTTATTTCTCCTTCTTCTGTTATATTGTTCTTAAATATTGAATTTATTAGTGTTGATTTTCCTACTCCTGAGTTTCCTGAAAATGCACTAATTTTTCCTTTTAACTGTTTTTTTAACTCTTCTACTCCATTTTCTTTATTATCGTTTTTGGCTATTGTTTTTATTATTTTATATCCTATTTTTTCATATATTTCTTTTATTTTCTCAAATTCTTCTTTTTTATCTAAATCTGTCTTATTTAATACTATTACTGGTTCTATATTTAAGTATTCAGAAAATGCTAGTTGCTTGTCTAATAATAATAAATCTGGCTTTGGTTCTTTGCTTGATACTACTAATATTATTTGGTCTAAATTACTCATTTTTGGTCTTTTTATATATGTTTTTCTTTCGTCTATTTTTTCTATTACTGCTTTATTTTTTTGCTCGTCTGTTATTTCTATTTGTACTGTGTCTCCAACTACTGGTGTTATTTCTTCGTTTTTGAATTTTCCTCTTGCTGTCGCTTCATATATTTTGTTTTCTGCTTTTATTTTATATAGATTTGATATGTTTTCTATTATTCTTCCTTGCATTTTTCCTCCAATTTATTGGTATTATAATGTTGTTCTTTAAACATTTCAATTTTTTTTATTATATTATATTTTTCCACTTAAAATCAAGGATTTTTTGATTTTTTAATTAATTGAAAATTGCAATATTAATTGCACGCTTTTTTCTTAAAAATTAAAAATCTTTAA
>CANSII010000006.1 GCA_947646915.1 uncultured Clostridium sp.
AAAATAATAATGTTAAGTGTTTTTCTTAACTTAACATTATTATACCAGGAGGTTACATTGAAAAACCATTTTTTGATTCTTCTATTATTATAGAAGAACTTAGGAGGATAAAAGCTGAAAAAATACATGAACAGAATCAAATAATGACTCTAAAAGAAATAAAAATAATAGTAAACAATTTTTGGTATAAAATATTGGAATTTTTCAAAATAAGAAAGCAGGTGAAATAATGTTAGAACAATTTGAGATAAAGGGAAATCTTAATAGAAGAAAAGTAGTTCAATACTTAAAAAATAGTAAAATTGACTTATCAAAATTTACAATACAAGAAAATAAAGATTATCCTGGTGGACTTGAATTAGTAGATAGCAAAAAAAGAAAAATAGTAATATACGATGACTATTTGACAAAAGAGATACGAGTAATATACAAAGATTTAAATAGAAGCAAACAAAAATTAGAAGCAGATATTGCATTGTTCTCGTGGGATTCATATTTAGAAATTGCAAATAAATTGCATCAAACAGTAAGAATAGAACAGTTGGATGAAAAACATATAAGATTTATAAGAACTATAAAATATGAAGATGGTGCAGCAGAAAAAGTTCATACTAGTCAAATATTTGACCAAAATAGTGACTTATATGATATATATGAATATTTTGACAAAGAGAGTGAATTAATGGTAAAACAAATGCAAAAGGTAGAAGTGTAAGTTAAATTACTAAGGAATATTGATATACTAGAATTTAAAAATTTTTAAGATTAGAAGGTATGAGAAATGTTAGAAAACTTAGAATTAAAAGATAACATTTATAGGCAAAAAGTAATTGAATATTTAAAAGAAAGTAGATTTGAACTGGATAAGTACAAAATAAAAAATTTCAAGGACTTTCCAGGAGCTATCGAAATGATAGATAAAAAAGGAAGATCTATTGTAATTTTTTACAATTATCTAACTGAAAATATAGAAGTCATATATAAAGGATTAAAAAGGAATGCTTTAGAAGTATATATATCTATAGTTCAATTTTTAGTAGATAGATATAAAGAAAAAGCAGCAGAACTAGAAAAATTAGTAGTTGTAGATACTATTGATAAGTATCATATAAGATTTAAAATTAAATTAGAAAAAGGTAATAATATAACAAAAATTAGTCCAATATTCGATATAGATAATGACTTATATGATATATATGAATATTTAGAAAGTCAAATTGAGGAATTAAATAAGGAGGTGTAAGTTGAACTCATTAGAAAAAATTGATATATTAATGTTAAAAACAGAAATAAAACAAAAGTTGAAGAAAAATAAGATTACTAATTTAAAGCAATTGACTAATTTAAAAAGAAAAGACTTTAGTAAATTAGATTTTAATCAATATGAGATAGAGCAAATAGAGATTAAGCTACAATTAGAAGGATTAGATCTAAAAAGATAAGTACGAAGTAGCTTTTTTATTTACCCTTGAAATGACCAATAATAACAATATAAATTATTATTAGTTTCTAATAATAATTTTAGCAAAATGAGATAATGCCATTAAGAAAAATAATTATTATTGTTAGTATTGGAGGCGAGAAAATGAGTAGAGTAGATAGAAGAGAATTTAAAGACTGGAAAGGATTTGGAGCAAGGACAAGAAAATGTAGAGAAAGTGTGGGAATGACAAGAGAACGATTTGCTGAAATGATAGGCAGAACAGAAAATTATCTATTAAGCCTAGAAAAAGGTGATAAAAGTTGTAGCATACACACACTACATCAGATTTGTACATCTTTAAAAGAATCTCCAGATTACATATTATATGGTGATGGTATGGAAAAGGAAAAAGAAAACACAGATAAAGAAATATTATTAGAAATTATAAATAAATGTAATTCAAAGCAATTAAGAATTTTAAGAGAAGTTGTTGTTGCAATTTTTCCTAATTTTCCTGACATTATAGAAGAGAATGATAACGATTAAATTTATATGAATAGGGAAAAATTTGGGAATTGATAAAGTGAATTCTTGTAGATATAATGATACCATCAAAAAAGTAGATAAGTGCCAAGCAATTGGTGCTTATTTTTTGCACTTTTTTGATGTGAAATTTACAAGAAAGGAGCTATAAAGATGAGTGAACAAATACAGCAGCTTTTTAAAAAAGCATTGCAAAATCGAAATCAGGAGGAAGAAAAAGCACAAGAGGAAAAAAAGAAAGTAGAGGAACTTGAAGAAAATAATTCTCAGCAAATTCCTGAAGTAAAAGAAGACATTAAAACAATAGAAGATTCTAAAATAGAAGAACCAAAAGTTGAAGAAGATTTAGAAGATAACAAAGAAAAAAGAATAATGATAAGTATCGACAAATTAGAAGATTTTCCAAATCAACCATTTAAGCCTTATTCAAAAGAAAAACAAGCAGAAATGATAGAAAGTATCAAAATTAATGGTATTATTCAAGACTTAATTGTAAGACCATTACCAAATGGTAAGTATCAAATTTTAAGTGGACACAATAGAAGAGATTGTGCAAAAATAGTTGGACTAACTGAACTTCCATGTAAGATTAAAGATATAGAGGATGATGATGCAAATTTGATTTTAATTGATAGCAATCTTATTCAAAGAAAAGACTTTTTTCCTTCAGAAATGGCAAAAGGGCTACTAATTAAAAAAGAGATTTACAAAAAAAGAAATGTAAAAAGTGATTTCTTTGAAGAAATTGGAAAAGAACAAAATATGAGTCGAGGAAATATTCAGAGATATTTACGATTAAATTATCTTAATTCAAAACTACTAGAAATGGTTGATTCTAAAGAGATAAATATAAAACTAGGAGAAGAATTATCATTCTTAAAAGATGAAGAACAAGAGTTTTTAGCAAGTTTAATTTATCCAAATGTACAAAAATTAACAACTAGTCAAGTAAAAAAACTAAGAGAAGAATCAAGTGTTGATAATTTAACAGAAGATAAAATAATAGAAATACTAGAAAAGAAAGATACTGAAGAGAAAGAAAATAAGGGAGAAATTACTTTTTCAAGTGATGAATTAAATAAATACTTTAAAGATTTTGGAACAACAGAAGAAATTAAAGAATTTATTATTGTTATGCTAGAAGCATACTTTGGAAATAAGGTGTAATATATGGCAAGAACAGAAAGAGTAAATGCGGTTGTAACTTCTAAAACAAAGAAGGCATTAGAAAAATTATCTTCTACTACTGGTATATCACAATCAGAAATTATAAATATTGCAATTCAAGAACACTTAAAAGTAAAAAGTGCAAAAGAAGATATAAACTTTATAACTAAAGAGATAGATAGGGCAATAGATTCTAAACTAGATTCTTATCATAATAGATTATTTAGACTATTAGCAAAAATGACAAAAGCAATATTTACATCTCTCTATATAAATGGTCATATGTTGTCATATATGTGCAACAGTAATATTAGTCAAGAATTTTTAAAGAAGGAAATAGAAATAGCAAACAAAAAAGCATATCAAGTTTTAAGAAGTGGATTTTTAGAAGAAGATGTAACACAGTTATTTCCTTCTAATTTAAAAGACTTTGATGAGGATAATGAATGACAGATAGTGAAAATGGAAAAGTAATATTCAAATGGGTTATGGATGATAAACACAAAAAGCAGAGTATTCAAAGCTATATTAACAAGTTGCATATAGATTATATTGCAACAAGACCAGGAACAGATTATGGAGATGAAAAACATGGACTATTTGGATATATGCAAAATACAGATAATGTAGAGCAAATGGACTTAAAAAATATAGAGAAGTATGCACAAAATATCAGTAATCAAGGAGTAAAAATTATTAAAACAATAATTTCACTACGAGAAGAAGATGCTATAAAAAAAGCAATTACAAACAAATCAGCTTGGAAAAGTATTTTAAAAGATAGAATAAGAGGAATTGCTGAAGAATATAATATTGAATTTCAAAATTTGGAGTGGGTTGCGAGTTACCATATGGAAAAAGGACACCCACATGCACATCTTGTTTTTTGGGATATTTCTCAATTAACAGATTATAAAAAAAGGTCCTATGTAAATTTTAAAAATATTAGGAAGCATATTGCAAAAGGAATTTTTAAAGAAGATTTAGATGACTTATATGAAAAACAAAACCAATTTAAAAAGGACATTTTAACAGATGTTAAACAATTTAATAAAGAATTTAAAATTGAAGAAGAAATTATTATGCAGCTAAAAGAAGAAATGCCAAGTATCTATAATAATCCAATTTTAAATTGTAGGTTTGTAGATTCAGGAGTTCAAAAAATTAGTAACAATTTAAAAGAATTGAAAAGTAAATTACATAATTATAAATATCAAGATCAGACAAAAGAGGTAAAGGTATTGATTGATGATACTTCTCATTTAATTCTAAATTCTTCAAGAGATTGCTTTAATACATATGTTGCCTATGTAAAGACTAATATAAAAATTGGCGAAATATTAGCACAAACAGATACACCAGAGCAATTAAACAATGTGAAAAGTAAAGCAGAAAACTTTATGCTAAATAAAATGGGAAATCAGATATTGAAATTTTTAAAAAGTGAAGAGTTTGAAAAAAGAAGAAAAGAAGAATATGAACAGAAAATAAAAGAATATGAAGAGAAAAGAATGATAAGAGAACAAGAATTTTTGGAAGAGCAAATAGACTATTTAGAAAGTCAATTTAAAAATGATGCAACAAGATTATTTTCAGAAATATTTCATTTGCTTAACCAAGAACAGATTTCAAGCGAAGGAAGATATGGAAGTTTAAAGACGAAATATTCAAGTCTTTCTAAACAAGCAAAGAAAGAAAAGTATTTAGAACAGAGAAATACTTCTGGAATTGACTGGTTTGCATTGTAATTAAATGACTTTTAAAGTAGTTTAAAACTAATTTAAAGGAGAATTACAATGGGAAAAAGAATAAGTAAAAAAATTGTAACTCTTCTTATAGCTTTTATAATTTCAATAATTTTATCTGCTGTTATATCAACTTGTTTACATCTAATATTTACTAAAAACCCAGAAGCAATATTAGAATTAAATCCCAGCAAAATAATAGGTAGTATTTTAACAAATGCTCAAAATAGACAAATGTTTTATCTGATTATTTTAGCATTTATGACACTTGCATGTGTTTCTGTATTTAAAGTATTTAAATTAAATGATTATCATGCAAAGATATACCAAGTAACACCAGAAATTGAAATTCCACTTCCTGTAGGAAAAAATCAAACACAACATCGGCTCTGCATGGTGGTTAGAAAAAAAGAAATTCAAAAACAATTTTGGAATTAATGTAATAGATCCATTAAATCCAACAATAGCAACTTTATTAAATAAAGAAGATACAACACAAGTAGAACCTATATTTAAAAAAGGTGGTCTAACAGTTGGAAAGAATACAAAGAATAAATACAAAATTGAGCTAAAGAAAAGCAAATTTAAAATACCATATTTAAAAATAAAGAAACGAAAGATAGAAGAAGTCTATTATATAGCCGACAATTTGCATTCATTAACTATTGGTGCAACAAGGTCTCGGAAAAACAAGGTCAGTTGTACTTGAAACAATAAACAATACAGCACTTGCTGGAGAAAGTATGATAATTAGTGATCCTAAAGGAGAATTGTATGAGTACACCTGCAAAGAACTAGAACAACTTGGCTATAAGGTACTTACATTAGACTTTAAAAATCCTTTAAAATCTAGTCATTATAACTTTTTACAACCAGTTATAGATGCAGTAAATAAGCGGAGATATTCCTTTAGCAGAAAATAGAGCAAGTGACATAGTTTCATCGCTAGTTGGAGAAGCAAAGCGGTGAGAAAATTTGGAATGATGGTGAAAAAAGTGTTATAAAAGCAGGTATTATGGCTGTTGTTATGGAAAATAAAGAACATCCAGAATATCAAAATCTGGTAAATGTTTATAATTTTCTATCAGAAATGTGTATGGAACAGCCAGATAAAACAATGCTTATGGACACATTTTTAGAAGGATTACCAAAGAATCATCCAGCAGTTTCCGCTTTTGCACCTGCAAGAATAGCACCTAGTAAAACTAGAGCAAGTTTCTTTACAAGTGCATTAAATACATTAAATATTTTTACAGATAGTTACATTGCTTCTATGATTTCTTCAACAGATATTTCAGCAGAAGAACTTGGAGCAAATCGTATAATTCTATATTGTATATTACCAGATGAAAAAGTTACAATGTATGGATTATGTTCATTATTTGTGAACCAAATTTACATGGGGTTGGTAGAATATGCAGATGCTAGAGGTGGACAACTTAAAAATAGAGTAAACTTTATTTTAGATGAGTTTGGTAACTTTAGTCAGATTCCAAACTTTGGAGGGTTTCTAACTGTTGGTGGAGGAAGAAAAATAAGATTTAACTTATTTTTACAATCTTTCGCACAATTAAATGAAAAGTATGGAGATAACACAGCACAAAATATTTTAGATAACTGCTATGTATGGAATTATTTAAAGACATCAAATGATGTAACCGCAGAAAAAATTAGTAAAAAGATTGGAAATTATACAACTACTAATTTTTCAGAAAGCAACTCTTCAAATGGTGGAAGTAGTAATATTAGCACATCAAGTTCTATGAATTTATCTGCTAGACCATTACTTACATCGGATGAAATACTAAGGATAAATAGACCTTATCTTTTAGTTATGTGTTCTGGTAAACAACCAGCAATGACACAAGCACCAGATTTAAGTGGATGGTACTTTAATCAGATGCTTGGTATGGGAGATGAGGAATTTAATAGGAAATTAAGAGAGGAAAGAGAAAAAGAGAGAATAGAAAAACCTGTTCAAGAAGTTAAATTATGGGATATTGCTGATGTCACTAAGGAAGTCAAAAAGATTCTTGAAGAAGAAAAAAGGGCTGAATTAGAAAGACAAAGAGCAGAAAGATTTAGACACATATAAAAGGAGGTCCTATAAGATGACTAAAATGAAAAGTTTTTTTAGAAATACAATTAGAAGAATATCAAAGGTAACAGCATGGGTAGTAATGTTATTTACAATGCAAATGACAAAATCATGTTTCGCAGCAGTTGATGAAGTATCTGGTGGAGGTTCAATTCAAAGTAGTAAAATTGGAACAGGAATTATGAGAATGGTAAAAGACTTAACAGGTACACTTCAATGGATAATTCCAACTGCTGGAGTTATGGTTATACTATTTTATGTTTTTAAAATTATGACTCGGAGATGAACAAGACCAACAAAGATATAAGAAAACAATTATAAAAGTTTTAATTTGTATTATAGTTAGCATTTTAGCAGTTACAATAGTAAATTTAGTTGCTGGATATTTTTAGAATAAAGGAGTAAAGAAAAATGGCACAGGAATTAGAATTAGAAAAAACTAAAAAGCAAATAGAGTTAGAAAGATTAGAAAAGGAAAATAACAATTTAGACAAATTGGCTGAACAATTAGGAGAACTTGAAAGAATGATACAACAAGAAAGAATTGATCAAGCTATTATGTCTGAAGATGTTGAAAAAACTCTAAATAAGGCCACAGAAGAAAAAAGAAAAAAAGAAGAAGAAGAAGCTAAAAAAATTATACTGATGAGAGAACAAAGGAAGAAAGAACTTGAAGAAGATGAAAGAAAATTACAAGCAGATCTTTCAAATAAAATACAGGGTTCTGTTTCAGAAAATGAAAAGATATATGGCTACATTAAAAGATATGTTTTGATTGGATTAGTGACTGGAATACCAGGTATTGCTATTGCATATTTGTTTGACAGATGGCAAGACAATAAGATGGTAGAAGACTTGTATGAAGCACATATTGATATGATTCAAAATCCAAATAATGTAGAATTAGAAAGAACTTATCAAAAGAAAAAACTAGAATTTTCCAGAGTTTATAAAATAGATAAAATAGAAAAACTAATTAAAGAATCTGATGTTGTTTCAAAATTGCAAAAAGATAGAAAGGCATTAGAACAACTTAGTAATGAAGTTGAAAAAGCAAGGGAAGTTATAAACAAAAAAATAGATGAAGCAATAGAAAAAGAATCAAAATTGCAAGAACAAAACGAAAGAGAACAAATGATATGTGAAGAAGAAATGGAAGAAGAACTAGAAAGAATGCCACCACAACCCTAGGGAAAAAATTGGGAATTGAAAGCAACTTTTCCTAAAGATATAATGATAGTATTGAAAAGAGTCATTACTAAGTCTTGCGACTTGGTATTACTCTTTTTTCATTATAATTATATTTAAGGAAGGAGAAAAAGCAATGGCAGTTTTGGTAGGAACTATTATTACATATATATTAAGTTGGTTAGCAGAAGCTATACTTTCGTGGTTTAGTGGAGTTTACGATACAATGTTCTGGAATCGGATTTGCAATAGAAATTAATTTTAGAAATTTGGAAAATTTCAATATTGGTGGATTATATAATGCAATTTATACTTTTGCCATAGCAGTATTAATAATTCTTTTTATAAAAAAGATGATAGAAACTTATCTTGCTTGGTCAAGTGGAGATCCAGATAATAACCCATTAAACATATTAATAGGATTTTTAAAGGCAATGATTATAATGATTACATTTGGTTTCATATATACAAAATTCGCAAATGTATTTTATGAGTTTTTCTATAATCTATTACAAGGAATGACAGGCTCAAAAGATATAGTAACAGTAGAAGCTAGTAATTTAGCTTTTAATGTTTTTGGAGCGATTTTATATTTAGTAATAGCAATACAATTAGCACTATTGTATTTCCAATTTATAACTCGTGGAATAGAAATGTTTATCCTAAGACTTGGAATGCCTTTTGCTTCCATCGGTCTGTTAAATAGCGATGGTGGGGCATTCAAAGGATATATTAAAAAGTTTATGACTAATGCTTTTACAATAATTGTTCAATTATTATTAATGCAATTAGCAATTATTTTAATGAATAAAGGTAAATTTGTTCTATCGCTATCAACCTCATCCATAGCTTTAAGAACACCTCATATGTTACAAGAGTTTATGAGTACAGCTGGTGGTGGTAGTGTATCAGGAAAAATAAGTACAGTTACAAGAGTAGTAAATACCTTTAGAGGTGGAATTGGAAAAGGTAAAAAATAACCAAAAGAACGGAGAACGGAGAATGAAAAATGGAAGTAGATGATTTTTTAAAATATATGTTAAATTTTTTTCAAAATATAGATAAACAGGCACAAAAAATATCTGAAGAGTTAAGTCAAAAAGATTTAGAAAGACAAGATATTTTGCATTATATAGAAAATACAGAACTTAATGCAGCAGGATATGCTAGAGTAGGGAAACTTTTAAAAAGAGTAAGTGTTGAAAGAAGAGAAATAAAAAAAGAATTAGAAAAAATAAATTGCTTAAAAGATAAATTGGCAAATAAATACAATAATAAACTAATTGCAGGAGATATAATAAAAGCACTAAAAGGATTACAGACAATAAATAATAGAAAAGGAAACTATGTAAATAGAACTGAAATCTTAAAGGAATTAACAGAAACAGTTTGATTACAGTTAGGAGCAAAAAATGGTAACATACCTTAGGAAAAGTATTAATAATGTCATACATAGAAATAAAAAATTTAGTTTAACATATTTAAACGAAAAAGGAGAAACTAGGACATTAAAAAGTCAAAAGGACTTATTCAGTTTATGTATGGCATTAATGAATGAAAGTGAATTAATAGAAAATGGAATTATTGAACAATACAGTTTTGATGTTGACAATGCTTGCAAATATGCTTGGGGGTTTGATACAAAAAAAGCATTATTTACGATTATAAATAATTTAGAACATCTTGATATAACACTTATTCAAGCTACTTATAATAAAAATCAAATATATTCTTTTAGAAACGAAAATTTAAAACTGGAAGAATTAGAAAATGTAAAACAACAAAGAGATGTTTATAAAAAACAAGTAGATGTTCAAAAAAAGATAATAGAAATATATCAAGACAAAGAAGAGGACGAAGAACTAGAAATTTAAAATGAGAGGAAAATGAAAAAGAGTATATAGGGATAATATAAAAAAGAGGAGTAAAAAAATGGATACATTAGATCAAGTAGTAACTTATCTAACTATTCTTTCAGGCTTTGCAGCAGTCCTTATGATACTTATTGCAGTTTTTAAAATTATGATGGGAGATGAAGGAGATTCAAAAAGATATTTAAACAGAATAAAACATGGATTAATAGCATTTGTTTTAATCATCTCTATTACTAATATAAAGACTTTAATTTTAGATTATTTTCCATATGAGCAATCACCAGAAGTAATTGGAGATTTTTCAGGAATAAAAACTAGCATTATAGACGGAACTTTAGAAGAAGACCATAAAGATGTAGAAGGGAGACAAGTTATAAAGGTAGACCACCAATACTATGTAAAAACTGAAGATAAATTGATTAATCTTGGAACATGGACTAATAGTTTTAAAATATGGTGTTCGGTCTACAAAATGTATGATGATTGCCAACGGAATAACTCGTGGAAGTATAGCAAAAGACCAATATTACATATCATGGGAGAAAGATAAAGTGGAATCTGAATATCAAGGATTTTTATTTTCAGCAGATGCCAAAGGAACAGTTAAATCAAAAGAAGATTTTTATAATTTAATGGGAGATTGGAAAGATAAGAAATATCAACAATTTACATGGGTAGAATAGGAGTGAAAAGTATGTATGATGAACAATACCAAATACCTATACCAGCAGATGTCAGAACTCGTATGGAGTTAATCAATGGAATAGGAATAGAAGAATTAGTTAATACAGGGGTAGCAGGAATAATAGGAATATTATTAGGATATATCTATAACTTAATGTTTCATAATTATCTTATAGCAGTTGGGATTTTTGGAGTAATAACTGTTTTAACTTTTATTGCAGTTATGAAAGATAAGCACAATACATCAATTGCAATGTTAATAGGGAATATTATTAAATTTTATAATAGTCAACAATATTTTAAATATGAGAAAATTGTAAGGAGGAGGGAAAATAATTATGAGCTTATTATTATTTGATAGTTTATTTAAAAAGAAAGAAAACATTTCAGCTAATAGGTTTTTAAATATACGAGACATACAGGGAAATTTTCTATATACAATAGATAATAAAGTATTAGCCTATTTAAAGATATATACAAAAAATTGTAAATTAATGAGCAAAGATGAGCAGGTAGGACATGGAAGAAACTTAACTAAAAGTTTTGTAGCAGAATTAAAACCATTTAAATTATTCTTTACAAATAGACCAATAGACCTTGCAAAAAACCAAGATTATCAGTTATCACTAATTGAGAAAGAAAACGATTCTTTCAAATATAATCTGTTAGAACAAAGAAATGCAAGTTTTAATTCTCTTGCAACAAGAGGTAGAGCAGTAGAATCGGAAATATATTTTATTATTTGGGAAGAAAATAATGATTATGCCGAAGATAATCTAATGAAAAGATTAAATGAAATAAAATTAAAATTTGCAAATGTAGGGTATAAAACAGAAATTTTAACAGAAAAATTAATTATACAATTAGTGAATAGCTTTAATAATACTGATGATATTTATTTAGAAGATTCAAACTATTTAGAAAGTCCTTTAGTTGTTAATATTTAATAAGGGAAAATTTTGGGAATTGAAAGCTAATTTCTTCAAATATATAATGATAACATACAAAAAGAGTAAAGACTAGGTTTAGCAACCTGGCATTACTCTTTTTTATTATATTGAAGAGAGGAGCTAGGACAAAATGAAATCAAAAAAGATGGAAGCAATTCCTATTAATGTTGATTTGCTAAATTTAATTACACCACAAGGAATCGAAATAAAAAACAATAAAGTTCAGTTAGGAGATACAACACATAAACTACAATATATTAGTGGGTATCCTTCAACTGTAAATGTTCGGATGGCTAATGAATTTGAAAGATATGAAAAGTAGCACAGTAAGTTTATTGGTTAGTCCTATAGAAGATATTCAAAGTTATGTAGAAGGAATTAGTAAAGGTCTTGCTACAGATAAAAATACCTATAATACAACTAATAACGAAGCTCTAAAGACACAAGCAGAATTCAAAATTGCTTCAGCAGAAAAAATTATTAGAGATATAACAGTAAATAATATTCCATATGTGAATTTGTCATTCTTAACCAGAACATCAGGAAAAACAGATAATGCTTTTTTAGAAAATTGTAGAAAAGTTAAAAATGAAATTGCAGGAATGGGATTAAAAGCAAGAGTACCAGCATTTATTCAAGAAAAAGCATTAAGACAAGCTGGACCATATGATACTTTTGACCAAGAGATACTAGATATGTCAAATAAAAATATGTCATTAGAAGCATTATTTCTAGGGTTACCATTCAGTCGGAAGTGGAATTGTAGACAAAGAAGGCTACTATTTAGGTACGGATGAAGATGGAAAAATAATTATATTATCACCATTTTGTAAAACACCAGCAAGACCAAATTCAAACTGTGTTATAACAGGAGCTTCTGGAAGTGGAAAATCATACTTGGCTAAGAAAATACTATTTAATGAATGGTTGAATGGAACAAAAATTTATGCAATAGATCCAGAAGGTGAAATGCGAGATATGTGCAGAAGAGTAAAAGGAAAGTGGGTAGATTGTTCAGGTGGAACAGGTGAGAATGTTGGAAGATTAAATCCATTGCAAGTCAATCCATTGCCAACACAAACAGAAAGTGATGAAGAAGATGAATATATATCAACAAAATCAGCTTTATCATTACATATGAATTTTTTATCTACATTTTTCAAATTATACTTCCCAGATATAACAACATTACAAATGAGTATCTTAATGGAATCACTAGAAGAATTATATAAAAATTTTAATATTGACTGGGAAACAGATGTAACTAAAATGAAAAGTACAGAATTTCCAATTATGGAAAACCTATATTATTTATTAGAAGATAAAGCTAATAAACCTTCAGAACATAAAAAACATTATGAAACATTAAGGTCAGTTATAAGAGGGCTTGCGATAGGAGAAAGCAAAGAATTATTTAATGGCCATTCTACAATAAAGATTGACAATTCTTTTGTATGTTTTGATGTAAGTGCGTTACAAAATTCAAACGAAAATATTAAAAGATGTCAATATTTAAACATTTTGAGATTTTGTGAAAATTTAGCATTTAGAGATAGAACAGAAAAAGTATATGTAGCATGTGATGAGGCTTATTTGCTTATAGATAAGAAAATAAAAGAATCTATTGAATTCTTACGAAATTTTTGTAAAAGATGTCGTAAATATCAGGCTCGGACTAATGATAATTTCTCAAAATTTAGTGGATTTTTTATCTCCAGAAGTAAAACAGTATCGGACAAGCAATACTAGACAATAGCACTTATAAATTTTTTTTCGGAACAGATGGTCAAGATTTGGTAGAAATTGTAAGAATTTACAATCTAAATCAAGATGAAAAAGCAATAATTAGTCAAAAGGACCAACGGAAGAGGATTGTTATTTATAGGATCTGGACATATGTTAATAAATGTTAAAGGATTAAAATATGAAGAACCATTCTTAGTTGGAGGTGGTATCTAATGTCAACATCTATTGAAGATATTGGAGCAACTGCTTTTAATTTTCTTTCATTAAAAGTAAAAGCAATTATATTAGGAATAATTATAGGATTGTTCTTTTTAATAATAATACCAGTTTTATTGATAGCAGGAT
Source organism: uncultured Clostridium sp. (assembly GCA_947646915.1). Classification (GTDB taxonomy): domain Bacteria; phylum Bacillota; class Clostridia; order TANB77; family CAG-508; genus CAG-269. The sequence continues at coordinate 13,764 of CANSII010000006.1, forward strand.
TATTTACAACTGATAATAATGAAGATACAGAAGAAACAACCACTTCATCAGTAGTATCAGGAGAAGTGATTTCAGATGAAGATTTAACCAAATATGCAGAAGCAAAATTTATTATTCCATTTGCAAAATGGGATTCTGCTTCAGGAAAAATAACATCAAAACATGGTTATAGAATTCATCCAGTAACTGGAGTAAAAAAGAAACATACAGGTATGGATTTAGTTTCATTATCAAGTAATAAAATAGTTGCAGCAGAAGATGGTGTTGTTTCTTTAAGAACTTATAATAATTTAGGTTCTAGTTTTGGAAATGGAGTTGAGATATTACATACATTGCCAGATGGTACAAAAATATATACTTTTTATGCTCATATGAAAGATGGAACTGTTAGTTGTAAAGTAGGAGATACTATAAAAAAAGGAGAAGTAATTGGCATAATGGGTAGTACAGGACTATCAACAGGAGATCACTTACACTTTGAAGTAAGAACGAAGTCTGGATATGGGAATGATATTAATCCAGCTCCATTTTTGTTTGGAAATATATTAGAAGCATAAAAGAGAGGTGAGAAAAGTGAAAAGTAAGGAAGAATTAATTAAACAAGTAGTAATACTAGTAATAGCTTTATTTGTAGTTATTGTAATGGCTATTTGCTTAAATATGGGAAAAGGAAAAAAAGATGATAAAGAAATCACAGTAAGAAATAGCCAAAATACTACTATTGAAGAAAATAAAAATGAAATGATTGATAATTTAAAAGGTTTGTTAGAAGCACCAACTCAAAATGAATTTGAAGATAGTGGAACTATAAAACAGCCAATAGAAACAGGAGTGAAACATGAATTAAGAACAAATAGTAATGAAGTAATTCGATATGAGGAAATTTGGAATGGAGATAATTAGAGAAAAGGAGATATTTAAATGGAAGAAGATGAAAAAACTTATCAAAAGTATATATACATTTCTAATAAAGTGAATCCTATTATTGAAGAAGTATGTAAAGAAAATAAAATACATTTGGTAAATAGATACATAAATGATTATAGTCTCGATAGTTTTTTACAAACTGAATTGCCAATACTTAATAACATAGATTTTTTAATTATAGATTATGCAGCTATAAATAAAATGACAAAAGATAATGATATTATTACAACAGTAGAAAAAATAAGAAGATTTTGTGAGTTAAGAATTATATTTATTTTAGAAGGAGCAGGAAAAGGAAATACATTACTTGGTAGATTGTTTTATTTAGGAATATATAATTTTATAACTGCTACAAATGATATTCTTTTCAAAGAAGAACTAGAGAAGACATTAACACCTAAAGGAATGAATTTTGCAAATTCTGTTAAATTCCAATTAGAAAACAATTTTCTTTCAATTAATAATGGAACAAAGGTTATAAAAGAAAACTACATAAAAATTAAGCAAAAAGTAACAGTTGGTATATGTTCGAGCGAAAGACACATAGGAGCTACTACACAAGCAATTAATATGACTAAGTATTTATCTGAACTACCTAATGTTAATGTATGTTATATAGAAAATAATAGGTATAACAGTATAATTCAAATTTATAATACTTCTAACAAAGAAGAAGTGAATTATTATGAACAATCTGGAAAAATAGAATATCAAGGAATAGAAATGTATTTGCAGAGTGGCATAAGTGAGATTATGAATGATAAATATGATTTTCTTATTTTTGATTTTGGATCAATGCAGGACATGAATGATAGTGAAGTAAACAATTTCTTAACAAAAGATATAAAGTTTATAGTTAGTGGAACAAAATCATGGGAACTTCCAGGTTTATTTGGATGTTTTGAAAAGATAGGGAATGATAAAAACATAAACTTTATATTCAACTTTACTAAAAAAGAAGATAGACAATTCTTTAAAAATAATATGGGAGATTTCAAAGGAAATACAATGTTTAGCGAATATATAGATAATCCTTTTGTAGTGGCTAATAAATTATATTTGGAAAGAATATTCAATCCATTTATTTTGAATACAGACATTAAAGAAGTAAAGAAGAATAAATTTATGCAGTTATTTAAAAAGAAGGAGTAAATATGGAAAAGCACACATTATATAAAGCATATATTAAAGAAAAGAAACAAAAAGAGAAAAATGACAAAACAATAAAAAAATACAATTTATCTTCAGATAAAAATACAATAGTTATAAATCAAAATTCAAATAAGATTATTAAGTTTTTATCATTAATAATAGATGTTTTTGTAAAAATTTTGAAATTAACAATAATAGTAGGAATTGTTGGATTAGTCACAATAGGGGCAACTGTTGTATTAAATAAGGAATTATTGAATTATATATTGAATTTTATGGGAGGATAATATTATGAGAAGAATAACATATTTAATTGATGATAAAGTAGGATTTGAAAAATTGTTAAAGAAGAAAAAACCACAGTTATCTGAAGAAGAACTACAAAAAAGATTAGATGATATAAAAGGATTTTCCGCTTATTATACTTTACAAGAAAATAAAAGTGATATGAGATATTCTCTTGAAGACTTAAACGGAAAAAGAATTAATATAAATAATTTAAACGGATATGAAAATATGTATTTGAATGAGTGCTTTGATTGTTTTATAAAGAAAAGAAAAATACCAGCAGAGTATAAAGATTTTATCAAGATTTTAGATAAACCAAAAGAAATGAATTTTGGACATAATGTTAGATACGAAATATTTCAATGTTATGCAAAGAAGAATAATATAAAAGGAACAGCAACTGAATATATTAATTTTGTAGACAATAAATATAATGGTAGAGAAGATCATACAATAAAAAGTATGTATGAATCATTTTATAATTATTTAGAAACAAATACAGAAAAATTGGATATTTTAAAAAATGCACTAACCCCAATTTTACCCATAGAATATATAAACGAATTAGACACAGAAGATATAGTAGAATGGGCTTTAGAAGAAAAAGCACAACTTAATATAAGTGATAAAGAATTACAAATTAGGTTGAATAATTTATTAGATGCAAATATGGAAACTAATTCAAATGATTGTGATAATGAAGAGGAAGAAGAAATGTAAAAAATATTTCAAAGGGAAAAAAAAGGGAATTGTTTTTTTAAAATAATAAATATATAATCTAGTTATTCCAAAATTATTCTTGAGTAGTTTTATATATTCTATCAAAGAATATCTCTCCTTTCATTTATTTTTTTAAAAGAAGACATCAATAAAAGGTGTCTTCTTTTTTAACAAAGTAATATAGAATATTTTACCTATATAACTTGGTTTTTATCTTATGTATAAATTTGGAAATCCTTGTTATTATAATATTAACTATAATAATGAGGAGTAATTTAAATGACAAGCAAATATGAAAAAGAAAAATTAAAAATAGTTGGACAAAACTATCAAAAAGCAAGGATTGCTAATGGAATTACACAAGAGGTAGCAGCAGAAGTGCCAGAATTGTCACCATCATATTTATCAGATCTTGAACGAGGAAAATCACTTGGAAGCATTCACACATTGATTTCATTGTGTAATCTATATAAAATCACACCGAACGATATTTTGAAGCCTTTAATCAATTTTGATATAAATTTAACCAATTCACTCTTAGTAGGATTTAATTCGTTGAATGAAACGAATCAAGAAGTTATTAGTGAAATGATAAGAGTTTTAAATGAGAAACAAATAAAGGATAAGAGTTAATACTCTTATTTTTTTGTGTAATATAAGTATCATATCCATAATGATAGGGGAAAATTTCCATTTTTTGTTTTTCTTCTATTGAATAAAATGTAAAAATAAAGTATAATTGTATGAAAATGGTATTTTATAAGTTTTTATATCATTTACGAAAGAATAATAGGAGGAACACAAATGAGTTTAAATAATACTAATAATACAATATTAGTTGGAATAATTGTAAGTGAAAAGACATTTAGTCACGAAATGTATGGAGAAATATTTTATAATTTTAATGTAGAAGTAAAGAGATTAAGTGATGAAAAAGATATTATTCCTGTAACAGCTTCAGAAGTGTTGATAGATAGCAGATTTGGTATAGGAACAAAAATATTAGTAAAAGGTCAATTTAGATCCTACAATACCACAGAAGAGGAGAAAAATAAATTAAAATTAACAATATTTGCAAAAGATATTTTTTATAATGAAGAAGTTGATGAACAAATAAAAGAAAATAAAGAACAAACATTAAATCAAGTGAATTTAATAGGATATATCTGTAAAAAACCTATATATCGAGAAACACCAAAAGGAAGGGAAATTACAGATTTATTATTAGCTGTAAACCGAGCATATAACAAATCAGATTACATTCCTGCTATAACTTGGGGAAGAATGGCAAGAATGTGCAAAAAGTTTGAAGTAGGTACTGAAGTAAGTGTAACTGGAAGATTCCAATCAAGAGAGTATGAAAAAAAGTGTGATAATGGAAAGACAGAAATAAAGACAGCTTACGAATTATCTGTTATGTTAATAGAAGAAAATGTAAGAAAGGAAGTATAAATGGAAGTAAAAGAAAACGATTTAATAAAAGAAAATGGAGAAAAATTAAAGGAAATGGTTAAAAATAAATGTTCTTATGAAGAATTATGGAATCAAAGTAAAATTATAGATGAATTATTAGTAAAAAAAATGAATGATAACTTAAAAAGTAAAACTAATAAATAAATTTCTAGGAGTGACCAAATTGAATGAAAAATTAGAATTTAAAGACAAAAAAATTAGCAGAGAAGATTTAAATAGAATACTAGAAGCTGGAATTTTATCACCTACAGCAAAAAGTTTACAACCACAAAAAATATATGTTATTGAATCTAAAGAAGGATTGAATAAAATACAAAAGATAACTAATCGTAAATCACCAACTGTATTAATGGTTTGTGGAGATGCAGAAAAATGTTACAGAGAAAATCATGCAATATCATATTTACAAGATTGTCTCTTAGTATCAATTCATATGATATTAGAAGCTACATATTTAGGTATTGATAATATATATGATAGATACCTTGATTTTGGAAATAAATTAGAAAAAGCATTTAAATTAGATATTAATAGTATGCCTGTAAGTTTAATTTACTTAGGTTATAAAACAGATGATTCAATAGGTTGGAAAGCAAGTGATTTCACTTGTAATTTATTGCCTAAACGAAAAAAGGACATTAACGAAATTGTAAAATATATTTAATTAAACAAAGGATGATAGAAAATGCACATTGATTTAACAGAGAAAATGATTGTCGAATTGTATGAAAGTTTATCAAATAAAATAGTTGAAGATTTAGGAAAAAAATACAATAAAAAAGAAAAACTAATTAGGCTAATGATAAATTTCGCAATATTAGAAGGATATAATGTGTTAGAAGCAAAAGAACTGATAGAACAGTTTGAAATTATAAAAAAAGATAATAAAATTAAACAAAGAACAAATTGTATCAAAAGAGAGAAGAAGTTTGTATGAGCAAATTTAGAATACCTAAGATACCATCCTCAGAACAACGAACTATTAGATTTCCAGATGACTTAATTGAAGAAGTAGAAAAATATATTGAAGGAACAGATTACACATTTAGTTCCTTTATTAGAAAAGCAGTAGAAATGGCTTTAAAGGATTTAGAAGAACAAGAGATAGAAAACCATAATAAACAGAATAACAAAGAAGAGTAGAGGGAGTTATGAAAAGCGATATAGAAGAAATAATTAATTTAGTACAAAACAAATACAATCAAAATCTTATACTTAATATTGATGAAGATAATACAGATTTATGTATGATAATTCAGAGTATAGAACCAGAATATAGAATGATGTTTTTTATGATATATATAAGTTTTTAGATGAAAAAGATTATTGCATAGGACTAAAAGAATCTTATATAAGAACAGAAGGAATAAATACTAAAAATGCAAAATTATCTTTAAAAGAAACATTAAATTTATTTAAAATGGCAGATGCTAAAACATTAATGAAAGAAGATTATAATAAATTTTTAGAATTACCAGAAGAAGTAGAAATCTACAGAGGAACTACAAATAGAGAATATATACCTGCAATATCATGGACAATTGATAAAAAAAGAGCTATTTGGTTTTATCAAAAGTACGAAAAGGTAGGTACAGTATTTAAAGCAAAAATAAAAAAAGAAGATATAATATGTTATTTAGATGAAACAGCATGTGGAGAAAAAGAAGTAATAGTAGACTATGAAAATATATATGATGTTGAAGAACTAAAAAAAGACGAGATTAATCAAAAAGTTACTATTAATAATGAAGAAAAATTTGTTGTTAATACAGATTATGTGGTAGTAGCTACACAATACTTATTAAATAGTCTTGCTCAATTTGGAATTTTACCAAAAAAAGAATTAGCTGAAGAAATATATAAAACTTATCAATATATGGGAAAATATAAATCAAAATACATTTTACAATTTCCATCAAATCAAAGTATTGAACTAGGAGATTTCATAAATCAACTTGAAAAAGATTTTAATAATCAAGAAATATTGTAAAGGGAAAAATTTGGGAATTGAAATATATATAATTAAATAATATGATGTTAATGCAAAGAAAGTGTCAAGAAATTGGCACTTTCTTTTTGCAAATAAAAGAAAAGGAGGACTTTATGTGAAAGTTAAAAAGTTATTAATAGTAGGAACATCTTTATTAATGTTACTAGCACAAACAAAAGTGAATGCTTACACAGAATATCCACTAAAAGAAGAGAATAACAGTTTTACAAAAAGTATAGAAGCAAATTTGTCAGAAGAAGATGAAGTTGTAGAATTATTGAATCATAATATCGTAATCAATTCTAATACTTATGCTATTGCAACAATAGAAAAAACAAAAAATGAAGATGAAACAAAACAAGTATCTGAACAAAAGAAAGAAACTTTAAAGTCAAGAGACCAAAATTATATTAAGAAATATTTTGGAGAAAAGTATGACTATGAAGATGAAGAGGGATATAGAGGGAATATTCCAATATCACATATTAATATTAATACGATAAGTCATGGCAAATATCAAGAACTTAGAGAAAAGAAAATAGAGTTTAATAAGTATTCTCAAAATGATTTAAATAATATTAAGAAAGAAATAACAGAGGAAAATGATACTTACTATTTAATTAATGTGGATTGGCAAATTGAAGATACAGAAGTAATTGATAATCAAGAAGTTCCAAAAACTTATAAGGGAACAATGATATATCAAACAGTTGTAGAAATAAATAATCCTAACGAATATGAAATTACAGTTACATATACAGGAGATGTTAGTAAAGAAAGCACAGAATATACTTATAAAGCTGTATATAACAAAGTAGTAAATAAACCAATAGAAGAACCGCAAATTATAGAAGAAAACAACACAGTTCCAGTCATTGTAATAAGTGGTATGGGAATTGGACTAGCAGCATTAATCTTTTTATTATTAAGTGGAAATGCAGTTATTTATAATAAGACAGATTCTGGATATAAAGTATTAAAAAGTTTTAGATTATCAAAAGAACAAAAAAATATTATAGATATAAGTAAATATAACTATAAAATAAATAGCAATATATATAGTTTGAAATTAAAGAAATCTATATATGAAAAGTTAAAAGGAAAAATAGTTTATGTAAAAATAGAAAATATATCTAAACCAGTAACAATCAACAATAGATATATTGAATTTATAATTTGAAGAGGAGGAAAATAAAATGGCCAAAAGTAAAAAAAATAAAGTACAAGAAAACCACAAAGAAGAAACTAATGTACAAGGCGAAAAAATTGAGAATCAAGAAGTTGTAGAAGAGAAAACAGAAGAACAAAAAGAAAAGGAAAAACTATCTAAAGACATAAAAAATTTCATTGCAGATATTAAGGACTTTGTTACAGGATATGAGAAATATCATAATATTATGAAAATTAATCCATTAAAGGAGACATTATCTCAATTACAAAAAAGAGAGAATTTAGAGGTAGATGACAAAAAATATTTAGCTCAAATAAATAGAACTATTTATGCCAAAACTTTAAGAAGTGGAGAAAGAATGCCTGAACATCCAGGTACATTAATGTTTAGATCTTTAGAAGAAAAAGTAAAAAGACTATCAGAAATAGCAGAATCATATGGAGAACTTAATTATATTACAACCATTGATGATGTAACCAAAGAAGAATTTTACTGTATAAAAGAAAAAGTAGTAGACGATAAATTAGTTATTGAAGATGCTCTAAAAATAACCAATGTTGGAGGAGCATATCTAGCTGAAGCTATGGAAGAACAAGAAATAAATGAAATTAAAGAAAAATATAAAGAAGAAATAAGTTGTGATGAATTAAATGTATTTAAGAAAGAAATTAAAAATGATCCTAATTATGCTTTAAATTATTATTCAAAGATTTGTGAAAACAGAAAACTAGAAGCACAAGACAAAAATAAAGAGTTGGACCAAATTGAAGAAGAAGTTGCAGAAGCATAGGAAAATTAAATGGTTAATTATACAGAGTTTAAAAAGATAAAAGAAAAGTTAGGAGAAAAAGCGGATTATAAAGAATTTGTTAATGTACAAAAATATTTAGATGAAAATCCAAATTTGCTCCTAACTAATTTATATTATAACAAAGAAAATTGGGATCAGTTTGAAAAATGGAAATTTGATAATGAAATAAAAAACAAAAAAGTATTTGCAGTTGTATATAAAGATAATCAAATGCAAATAGATTATTTAAAGATTGAACCATATAAGTTTGAAAGATATACAGATGGTTTAAGTATCTATCATAAGGAGAATCAATTATTTCTAACATTAGAAGACGCTAAGAAATCACTATGGAATTATAGAAGCGGTTATATATATACTAAGGCAACACAAGAATATATGGATTCAATAGAAAAAGACAAAAAGGAACTTATAAAAGAGTATTATGGGAAAAGCGATTTAGAGTGTGTATGGTTCAATAAAGTAAAAGAATTAAATGAAAATAAAGCGATTGAAAAAATATATGAAGTTTATACAGAAGAATTTTTGGGTGCTTGGTATTTAATTAAAGACATTGAACAAAACAGATATATTGTTAAACATAAGACAAATGATGTAAATACAAAATTTGGAATGAATGATTATTTATTAGAAAATGATTACGAAAGAATAGAAAGCAAAGAATTAGATATTACACAATATGACTTTAATACAAAACAAAAATATGGACAAATGATTTTTGATTATTTAATTGAATTTAAAAATAAAGTTGAAAAAGATTACTTTAAACTAGGTTTAAACACAATAGATATAATTGAAAAATTTTTGGAAGATTATAATACAACAATATATGAAAGAACAAAAGAATATATAAGTCCACTTAGTAAGTTAAAAGAAGATTTAGAACTACAAGAATGTTTTATTAGACATGTTAAATTTGATATTAAATGTAATATTAGAGATGAATTAAATAGTTTAAATTTCACAAAAAATAATGCTTACATAAATGAAGAAAATATAGAAGAGTTTATATGTGAATTTACACAAAAAGCAATATATGGAGAAAATGATGAAATGCTTGAAAATGAGGAGGGAGAAAATGAACAATAATTTTGATTTTGATTTTTGGAAAAGAGAATTCAAAAGGAGATTTGAACTAAATGAAATTACAGGTCAAATGTTAGATAATTTTATCTATTATAATCCTGAAATGGCAAAAAGATATATTATAGATGTATATCAACAAAAAGTATATAAATGTGATATTTTGGACAAATATTGCGATAGATATGATTCGGAAAAAATAAATTCTATTTTAAAGCAAATTGAATTTGATGAACTAACAGAGGAAGAAATACAAGAATATGAAATTAAAAAATCAGAAGAAGAGGAAAATCAGGAACTATGAGTTATAAAGAAAATTTTAAACAACAATTAAACAGTTTAAAAGAACAAATAAGAAATTGCAAAGATGAAGAATTTAATAGTTTAGTATATCAATATAATTTTTATCAACTAGTAAGTAATACATTAGAAAATGAAATGATAGAAGTAGATAAATATAAAAGTGTTTTAGAAAGCAAGAATCTTTTAATAAAATTATATAACAAATTTATGAATTGGATAGATGCTCCAAGTATGGTTGATGAAACAGTATTAGAAGACTTTTTAAAGGAAATTGAACTTGAAAACAGAGATATAGCAATCAATTTAAAATTGATTAATAAAATTGCTGATATTTTCTGTGGGTATTATACCGAAAACTATTTAAAAAATACATTCAAAGAAGAAATTATAGAAGAAGCCAGTAAAAACAAGATTCCATATAAAGTGTTACAACATTTATATAATCTATATGAGGACAGCCTACCTAGATGTGAAGAAGAATATATAGAAAAAATAAAAGACATTTTGTATGAAGCAGAAGACTACTATTTTGGAAATGAATATAGTAGAGAAACAATAAAATATTTAATCTATCAAGATACATATTTAGAGGTTTATAAAGAATATAAAGAATTGAAAAAAGCAATAGAAAAATTTAATAATTCTAATGAAAAAGAGCAAGAAAGAATTGTAGAAAATACTCTTGAAATAAATTATTTAATGTTTAAAGAAGATTTAAAACAAGGATGTACTTTTATTCATAATGAAAGCAGCACAATGTCTGTTGAAAAAACTAATAATGGAAATCTAGTTTTAGTTGACTTAATTGATATTTACAATGGAACACAATTAATAGAAAATGATATGAAGTTAAACAACTTTTTAAATATAGTGGAAGATATTGCAATATTTAAAGAAATAGCAAGACTAACAGAAGAACTAAATAGTGAAAATAACACCGATATTTTTAATAAAATTGAACATTTAAAAGCAGAATTTAAAGAATTCAAAACAGTTAATGGCTTAGAAGAAATGGAGGAAGAGAGTATATGACCAATGTGTATGAAATTGACTTGAATGAAGAAGAAACAATAAGGTATTATGCAAATAAATTTGTTGAAGATGCACTAGAAGATTGTAGCGAATTTAATTATTGTTTATCTATAGACCAAAACTATGAGCATAGAGAATTTATCATAAATCATAAAGAACAAATACTAGATAGAATAAAAAAAGATGAAAGAGTTGCTGATGTATATATAGATGAAGAAGATGAGAAATTATCATTTGATATGGTCTTTTGGATTGATTATTGTCCATATTATTATGAAGAAAGTAACATTTGTATATCAGATGAAATAAATAATTTAAAGCTATTTGAAAAAGAAATATTAAATGGTGTTTCAAACCATAAAGGAGTTACAACAACAAGAGAGGTTTTAAGACATTTTATTGATTCAATATTAGATAAATATCACAGATTAAGTGATGAGTTTAAGGATAATGTTTATTATAACCTAAAAGAACATATATGCAATACAGGATTTAATGAAAAATATATAGAGAAGTATGAAGTATATATTGATAGGAATAATGCAGAAGAATTAATTGAAGGATTAGAAAATGAAATTGATAAATTATATATCAAAAAAAATTCTAATATTAAACAAATTACATATTACCAGTTTTTAGAGATATTAAACAAACATAATAAAGAAATTCAATTTAAACCTAATGAATTAGGAAAATTTATCACAAAAGAAAATGGCATTTATTTAGGAATAAATAATGTAAATGGTGAAATGAAAATGCAGGATTTTGATAATATTGAAAAATGTTTGAATTATCTAAATAAAGATTTAGAATATGCAGAAAACATAGAAGATGAAGAAAGTGAGGAATTATAATATGTCAAAAAGATTAGAATTTGAATTATATGACCAATTAACACCACAACAAAGAATTCATTTGCAGGATTTTCAATATATTAATGCTATAAGAAGTGCAAGTGAAAAAAAATTTACAGAAGAAGAGCAAAATAGATTATTTGTAGTTATAGATTATGTATGTTCAGAAAATTCGACAGAAACAAGCAATATAACAGTAGCAGATGAAATTGTAAAAGCATATACAGATGGAGATGTCACATTAGATACATTAGAAAAAGCAAAAGTAACAGAAATACTAGATGCTGCAATCGGAATAGGATCTTTTGAAAGTTTAGAAGAAGAGGTAGATGAGGAGGAAGAAGAAATTGAATAAAAGATTCGATATTAATTACGATTACAATATAAACAAATTTATAATTTTAAACCTTAAAGAATTGAAAATAATTGTTACTAATGAAAATATTGATTTTGACATAACAAATGAAACAATTACATCTGGAGCATATGGTGATTTACAACAAGACTTAGAAAAATTATTAGATAATAGTAAATACTCAAATTTATTATTAAATATGGAAAACTTATATATAAATAAAAGCAATGAGAATATTAAATTGAATTTAAATATTTATAAAGAAATTAAATGCAAAAATCTTAAACAGTTTAAAGATAAAATTAAAGATATTACAAATCAATACTACAGTAATGAAGAACTAATTAACAATTGTTTTAATTATGAAGAATTAAAGGACATGCTAACAAAAGAGATTTATACAAAAGATGATTATAGAAAAATAGAAGAAAGATACAAAATTAAATTAGATACTGGAAGATATTTAGTAGTAGGTATAAAAGGAGAAAAAGAGGAGGATGAAGTTTTATGAAAAAGAAAATTATGATTTTTGCTATTATATTAATTGTTATACTTGGAGGAATAGGAACATATTTGCTAATTAATAGAAATAATAATAGCAAAACTGAAAATGAGATTATAGAAGAGGTAATAGACGAAAAAACTGAAACGATATTAGCAGAAGAAAATACAGATGTAATAGGACATTTAAAAATAGATAGTATTGGATTAAATGGTCCTATAAAAGATGGAACAGAATTAAGTATTCTAAAAACAGGAATAGGGCATTTTAAAGATACACCATATTTCAGCGGTAACATATGCTTTGCAGCACATAACAGAGGATATAATCAAAACTTTTTTGAAAGATTAAATGAAGTAAAAAAAGGAGATAAAGTTGAATATATAACAAAATATGAAACACAAGAATATTACATATCTGAAATAAAAGAAATAAGTGAAACAGATTTAACAGTATTAAATCCAACAGAAGAAGATCAAATAACAATGATAACTTGTATAAAAAATCAAAGAGAAAAAAGATTATGTGTAATAGCAAGTAAGCAATAAGCCTTGCTTTGACTAATTACGATTTTCCTCCCTTTGAAAGTATATTGTATAAACAAAAAACTGTAAAGGTTAAAATGAATAGGCTTTGCCTAACCTTTACAGTTTTTCATTTATACATTTTTGTCAATTAAGAGGAAACTCGAAATTAAATAGTCAAAGGAGTGATTGCTATGAAGAAGCAAGGCAAGAAAATTTTAAAAGGTAGTTTAATTATTACCATTATTGTAGGTGTTATTATTTTATTAACTGTAGGGGGAATGTATCTTATTTCAGAAAGTAAAGAAGCTCCAGGTGTAGCTACTGAAGTTTTTGAAGAAAGTCAAAATCCTAAAGAAGAAACACAAGATGAAGAAATTGTTGTAGATATTTCAGAAAAAGAAATGGAAACAGAAGTTGAAAATACTCCAGAAGAAAATATATCTACTAACGAAGAAATTCCAGTTGTTCAAGAAAAAGCAAAAGAAGAAATAAAAGCGAATACAAAAAGTACATTAGTAGTAAATAATGATAAAAAAGATGTAACTGTTAATAAAAATAAACAAGAAACACCTAAACAGGAAAAAGTAGAAAATCCAACTGTCACAACAACTACTAGTACAGTACCAACGAATCCTGTAAAAAAAGAAGATACTAATAAAGCACCAGAGGTAGAACCACCAAAAGTAAAAGAAGAACCTAAGAAAGATGTTCACACATATAAATATAATGCAACTATAACAGAAAAAATTAAACAAGATATTAAAAATAATGAATCTACTTATATGAAACAATATGGCTATACTATCGTAATTGATGAGAGTATAGTAACTCAAACGAACCAATTTACTTATACAAACAATAGGGTAAAAAATATGATAATAAACAAATTTGGAACAATCAGGATTTATGCAAGGGATTATTATCTTAATGGAAATTACATGTACACAGAAGCATATATCATTTAAGCCACATAATTTTGATGAGGGAAAAATTTGGGAATTGATTATATAAAATCTCCCCTATATAATGGTAACATCAAAAAAGTCAATAGACAAAGCAATGCTTTGAGCTGTTGGCTTTTTATTTAAGTAAGAAAATTACTTAAATATATGAGATGAGGGAGGTTTTATTAAAATGAAAAAAACATTAAAAAAAGTAGTATGTGTACTTTTAATTATTATGTATTTATTACCAGTTTTTCAAAATGTATCACTAGCAGCAACAGAAATTAAAGAAGCTAATATTATTTATGACCACGACTGTGGACATCACTTGCAATATTGGCATAACAATATGTGGTACTATGTAACTGTTAGTTATGTACAATATCAAGCACCAAATGGACAATATTATCCAGCCTATTGTTTGAACCCTGAACGAGATGGAGTAGGACCAGATATACCAAACTATAGTGTTTCAATAGATAATATTATGAATGATGTTAGAGTGTGGAGAGTAGCAGTAAACGGTTATCCATATAAAACAGCAGCAGAAATTGGAGTAGACAATAACGATGATGCTTTTGTTGCGACAAAACATGCGATTTATAGCATAATAAGAGATACTGATGTAAGATCTTTTTATCATGCAGGAGATGAAAGAGGAGAGAAAATACTTAATGCTATTGATAGATTGGTTAATATTGGTAGAAATGGAACAGAAACACCAGGAGATGCTAGAGTAACAATAAGCAAACAAGGGGATTTTACACAAGATAGTAATTCTAATTATTATTCTCAAACTTATTCAGTATCAAGTAGTGTACAAATGGGAAATTATACAGTTACTAATATAGCAGGATTTCCAGAAGGTACTGTTGTAACAGATATGAATAATAATCCAAGAACTACATTTAATGCTGGAGAAACATTTAAAATATTAGTGCAAAAAACAAATTTAAGAACAGATTTAAATGGTATTGTAAGTGTTCAAGCAAAATGTAAAACATATCCTGTATTTTTTGGAAAAAGTCCTAGTGATGAATGGCAAAATTACCTAGTTACTTTTGATCCATATGGAGATAGTTCAGGAGTAGCAACATTAGAAGTAAAAGCAGAAGGAAAATTCGATTTAGAAAAGGTTAGTGCAAAAAATAATATTTGGACTGGTAATGTTGTAGGAAGTGCTGTACCAGGTGCTGAATACACTATTAAGAATTTAGCTGGAGAAGTTGTAAAAACAGTTATTACAAACCAAGAGGGAAAAGCACAACTATCATTACCTATTGGCCGATATACTATTCAAGAAACCAATAGCCCTAATTTTTTCAAAAAAGATTCTAAGGTATATGAATTTGAAATTACATATCATGGAGAAGTGTCTAATTTTAAGGTAAAAGAAAGTGTTGTAGAAGGTGGATATTTTTCTGCTAAAAAAACAGCTAGTCTTAATAATGTTTGGACAGGTCATAAAGTAAATGATCCAGTTGCTGGTGCAACATATGGAATCTATAATTTAGATGGAACAATAGTAGACTTTAATGGAGAAAAAGCAATCAAAAAAAGTGGAGCAGACGGTATGATTTTCAATAGATATAAGCTAAAACTAGGCGATTATTATATGCAGGAAATAGAACCAGCACCATATTTCCACAAAGATGAAACGAAACACTATTTTACTGTTGGAGAAAATGAAGCAGTAGTTAATTTAGATGTGCAAAATAGGTCTGAAGAAGGTGGATATGTTAATCTTAAAAAAGTAAGTGGAGGGAATAATTTATGGACAGGACATATTGAAGGACAACCAGTTGCTAATGCTACATATAGAATTGAATCCCTAGACAAAGATTGGCATATTGATGTTACAACGAATGAAAAAGGCGAAATTAATGAACCAAACTTTACAAGTAATGATATAGAACTTGCTTTAGGAAATTACAAATGCTATGAAATTTCAGCTCCAAATCGGATTTAAGGTAAATGATGAAGAAAAATATTTTTCATTAGATAAAAACGAAGAATCTATTAAAATTAGTTTAAAAGACATTCCAGAAGAAGCTGGAGAAGTTCAAGTTACAAAAACAGCAGCAGATTACAACTATAAAAATGATGTAAAAAAAGGTGAGCCTGTTGTTGGTGCAATTTATAAGATTTACAATGTTGAAGATAATAAAGAAGTTGCAACATTAACTACCACAAAGGATGGAACAACTAATAAAGTAGTTCTTGGAAAAGGAAGCTATTGTATCAAAGAAACTTGGGTAAATGAGGACTGGATACTTAATGAAGAACCAGTATATTTTACAATAGACAAAAATGAAGATAATAAATACTTTAATTTTACTAATGAACCAGTTCCAGTTGGATTTTTAAATATAAATAAAACGGTATTAGAAGACAATACATTGAATAGAGATCCAGCAGGTATGCCATTAGAGGGTGTTGAATTTGAATTAAGAGATTCAGAAGATAATGTTTTATTAACCTTAGTAACCGATAAAAATGGAAAATTTAGTGAAGATATTATGCTTGATAAAGGCACTTATTATTTGTGGGAAACAAAATGTCCAGATTTTTATGTAAAGAAAGAAGAACCTGATGTATTTGAAATAACAGAGAATGGACAAAAAGTTATTATAGATATAAAAAACAAACCAGCAGAAGCAAAAATTGAAGTAGAAAAAACAGGAATTATCCAGGCACAACCAAATGATGAAATTCGTTATGACTTCAATACAGTTGCTAACAATTCTAATGTACCAGTAGACAATTTCACTATGACAGATAACTTACCTACAGATTATATTGAAATGAAAAAATTGTTCACAGGAATTTACTCACATGAATTAAACTTTAATGTATTATATAAAACTAATTTAACAGATGATTATGTTTTATTTAAAGAAAACCTAAATTCAAAAGTAAATAACTATGTTGATTTTGAAGAAATTGAATTAAAAGAAGGAGAATATGTTACTGATTTTAGATTATCATTTGGTACAGTTCCAGTAGGATTTAAAGCAGAAATAACTCCATTCATGTTCGCAAAAGTAAAATCAACTGTTAAGCCTGATGATAAATGGACTAATGAAGTTTCATTAACAGCAACATATTTAGATGTTCCACTAGAAGATAGAGATGAATGGACAACTATCAGTTATGGTAAAGAATTAGAAATTAAAAAACTACCTAGAACAGGTAGGTAAAAAAGAGAGGAGTAACAAAATGGGGAATTCAGAAGGAATTAATAAAAAAGTAATTGTAGTTATTCTCATAATAGTGCTACTATTAGGCACTATTATGATGATAAACATATTTAATAAAAGTGATGATAGTACTAAAGATAATAATATAAGTAATACAACTAATATAAAAGATAATAAATCAATGGATATTAATAATATAGAAAATGTTAATTCAATAGAAAACAATGAAACAACAATAGAAAATGAAGAAGATGACTTAATAATTGTTACAAATCAATTTTCATCTTTAGAGCAAGAAAATACAAATGGGTTAATTAAAGTAAATGTAAGTGGCTATAAAGGGGATATTTATACTCCTTCTGGTAATACATATAATCCCAATATTAACAAAAAACCAGTTACTATTATAGATAATCAAACAGATAAAACAGCACCTACTATAAATGTTACTTATAGTAAACAAGATATAACTAATGAAAATGTTATTGTAACATTAAGATTTAATGAGCAAGTAAGTAATATAACTAGTGGATATACATTAGCAGAAGATAGAATGAGTGCTTATAAAGAATATAAAGAAAATACTTCAGAAGAAGTTAAAGTATATGATTTGGCAGGGAACAAAGCAACTACTAAAATAGAAATTAAAAACATCGACAAAGTAAAACCACAAGTAGCAAAAGTATCAGATTCGATATTTGCATCTAAAAAAATTCAAACTAAATTAACGATGGCAGATAATGAATCAGGTATTAACTTAAATGGTTGCAAATATAAAATTGACAATAAAGAAGAAATGAAAGATGAGAGCAATTATACTAAAATTACAGATTTAACATCATTAATAGAAAAAACAGTTGATAATGATGGAGTATATTATTTACATGTTATTTCAATGGACAATGCTGGAAATGTAAGAAAAGACACAATCAAATTAATTGTTGATACAGTAATGCCAACACTTCATATTAAATATTCAAATACAGCAATTACTAATAAAGATGTAGTGGTTACAATTACATCAAACAAAGAAATGCAAGAAGTATCAGACTGGAAATCAAATAAAACTAAAACTGTATTTACAAAAACTTATTCAAAAAATATAGATGAGGAAGTAGAATTTACAGATTTAGTAGGAAGAAAAATAAAAGCTCATATAAGAATAAATAATATAGATAAAGTAGAACCAGTAGAGCCAAAACTATCTCAAAATGTATTTAATACAAGACCTATTGATAATTCTAAAAATATAGACATTACTCTAACAGCTAACATAAGCGATAATGAAGGTGGTTCTGGACTAAATTTAAGTAAATGTAAATATGTATTGAATCAAAGTAAAGATACTCCAAGCAACTTTAATTCAGCAGCTACATTTACAAAACAAGACCAAACATTATATTTTACAATAAAAGAGAATTCTACTTATTATTTACATATTCAATTAGTTGACAATGCAGGCAATGAAAGAGTAACAACACAAACAATTATTAGTGATACTTTGAACCCTGTTGTTACAAGAGAATATAATATTAAAGAACACACAAACAAAAATGTTATTGTAACAATTAAATCTAATGAAACACTAAAAGGAACAGAGGGCTGGGAAGTTTATGATAACGGAAAAACTTTGAGAAAAGAGTTTAACAAAAATATTGGAAGAACAATTTATACATTTTATGATTTAGGAGGAAATCCTGTTTCTGTAGATGTAACTATTTCTAATATTGATCAAGATAAACCAAACGATTCTGTAATTAATAAAAATACATTCAATACAAAAGAGTTTGATGTAGTAACTAGAATTTCAGATGTTGGATTTGGATTGAATTTAGAAGAATGTAAATATATTCTATCTTCAAATGAAAAAGCTAATTTTGAAGGAGCAACTACATTTAAGAGTGAAAATGAAACATTAAAATTGAAAGTAGAACAAGATGGAATTTATTATTTACATACATTCTTAAAAGATGAAGTTGGAAACGAAAAAACTACAACTCATAAAATTATAGTAGATTCAACAAAACCAGAATTAGAGATTTCATATAGCAATACTCAAATTACTAATGAAAATGTAACAGTAACAATAAAAGCTAATGAGGAGATACAACCAGTATCTGGTTGGAATTTATCTTTAGATAAAAGACAATTAAGTAAAACATTTTCAGCTAATACAAATACTAATGTTGCAGTAAGAGATATAGCAGGAAATGAATCAACTGCTAAAATAGAAATTAATAATATTGATAAAACTAACCCAGAAATTGAAATAAATTATTCAACAACTTCACAAACAATAGATTCAGTAACAGTAACAATAAAAGCAAATGAAAGAATACAAGGAATTGAAGGTTGGACTTTATCAAATGATGAAACAACTTTAACTAAAGTATTTGATGAAAATGATACTCAAACAGTAACAATTAGAGATATTGCAGGAAATACAATAACAAAAAGTATTGTTGTTGCAAATATTATATAGATTTTAAAGGGCAGTACAATACTGTCCTTTAAAAATAGGTAGGTGATAAAATTGAATAAAGAAGAATATAAAAAGATACTTAATCGGATTAAGAATATTTGAACCAATTCCAGAAGAAGCAAAGAAGTTTGTTGAAGATGAGTATTTAAGGTTATTTAGAACAAATAATATAAGCGAAGAACTAAAAGAAAAATATAAATTAATATTAAAAAATGTTTTTAATGAAAACAAGTATGTTAATTTTGAAGAAAACTGTCAAATAATTAATGCTATTAATGAACTAGAAAAAATTGATAGCAAATTTAAAGCTATAATATTAAAATCAGAATTAAACAATTTAAAACAAGATGAATGCTGTAATTTATATGAATTAAACAAAAAGTATATAGAAGATTATATGGAACTAAAAGATGATATACAAATGTATGAACCAAGAAATGGTCCTAGCTATCCATTGAATCCATTTGAAAATTTAAAAATTATGTTTATGCTTGAAAAAGATGAAAAAGTATTTTCTAAAGATGAAATATTTTTTTGTGGAAAAGAAGAATTGCAACCTAATCTTATAGATGTTTTGAAATATCATTTTGTTCCTGAAGTAATAATAGATATAGAAAAAGCATTAGAGATAAAAATGGATAATATAATAAATGACAAATACGAAGCATATCAATTTGAAGTTGGTGTTTTATTAGATAAAGATGATCCAGAATATGAATGTTATAATGAAGTTTGGGATTATAAAAATGGATATTATAATGAAAATTGGGGATTTACTAAAAAATATGATGAAGCATTAGAATTTATAGATAACTATGTAAAAAATGGAAATAATAATACATATGGAATAATATCTTGCATAAAAGTAAATGAAGAAGAGTTTAACAGTATATACAATGGTAGTTCAGAAATTATTGATATGGATTATGATTTAGGCAATGTGATTTGCAGTAAATATAAAAATAAAGATAATGAAATTATTGAAAATTTTATAGATAAAAATACTAAAATAAATGAGAATGAAGAAGATGAAGAAGAAACAATATAATAGGAGGAACTATAGATGGAAAAGCAGAGAAAAAAACAATGTGAAGAAGGTATAAAAATAATTTGTGCGAAATACAGATTGAAACTTAAAGAAATATCTAATAATGAAATTGCAATATGTGCTAAAAATAGTGCTAAAAAGTGGGTTGAATGGATTAAATTTAATTTTGATAAAGAAAATATTATAGTAAATAAAGAACAATGTAGTTTGTTGTTTTGTGATATACGAGAAGATATTACTCCAGATTTATTACTTGATTTTGTAGCAGACATTAATACTATAGCTCGCAAATTTGATACACATATAAAATTACAAACTATTATTACTGCAAAAGATTGGCAAGAAATTGCAAAGGTTTATGATGCTTATGAAGATAACCGTTACCAAGTTCAATTTAAAGATATTGATTTTAAAAAAGGTGATAAATATTTATACTTTACTATAGTGTATGAGAAAAAAAGATGAATGGATTGTTTAGAGTACATCATTTAATTAAGGAAGATCTAGTATTAGAATGTATTGATTGTTACTCTAAAAATGAGAGAAATTTTGTTAATGCACATTGGGAAGAAATTGAGGAAAAATTATGTAATTATGTAAAAGAAAAGCAAAACGAAGTAGAAAAACATATAGAAAAGGATATTTTTGAATTAAAACAAATTTATACTAAAACAAGTCAAAATTATGTGTATATCGACAAACAGGATATATTGGATTTCTTTGATTATGATTGTAAATTAATAGAAAAAATTACAAATCAATATGATAATGGAACTCAATATAAATTAGAATTAGAAGTTGACATTAATAAAGAACTATCAGAATTTAGATTATATAGTAAAGCAAAAGAAGAAAAGCAGTATATAAAAAGTTATGAAGGAAAATTAAATTTGGATTCAGTATTATACTTTTTATGTTATTCTAATTATGAAAGTTTTTTAATGGATATAAATGACTCTAATGATATTGAGGAAGAAAACTCCATATGAATAAATAGGGAAAAATTTGGGAATTGAAAACCCCTATATAAAATATTATGATGTTAATATCAAAACTTATAAGTTGCTTGAAAAAGTGACTTGTGAGTTTTTTTATTTATCGCAATGTAGTGTAAAGAACATTCCAGTCTGCTTTGCTGGCGATGTGGGGGCAGTACCCACCTTTGCAACCATTATAATAGGAGGAAAATTGAAGCAAAGAATTTAAGAGTTTTTATAAAACAGTAGAAGGAAATGAAGGAAGTAAATGCAAATATCCTACACGACTTGATACATATGGTTGTGGCTGTCAGCATGATTGCAAATATTGTTATGCAAAATCATTATTAGATTTTAGAAATTTATGGAATCCAAATGATCCGAGTGTAGCTGATACAAGCAAGATAGAGAGAAAAATAAAAAAATTACCTAAAGGAACAATATTGCGATTAGGTCGGAATGACCGATTGTTTCCAACCAATTGAAAAGAAATATAAAGTTACATATAACACGATAAAGCTATTAAATAAGTATGGAATAGGTTATTTAATAGTTACTAAATCAAATTTAATAGCTGATGATGAATATATAAAAATATTAGACAAAAAGTTAGCACATATTCAAATTACAATAACAACTACACAAGATGATTTATCACTTACTTATGAAAAAGCAACTGTTCCAAGTAAACGAATTGAAGCCATTGAAAAATTACAAGAACATGGATTTGATGTACAGGTTAGACTTTCACCATTTATTGAACAATATATAGACTTTGATATTTTAAACAACATTAAATGTGACAAAATTTTAATTGAATTTTTGAGAGTAAATTCATGGATAAAGAGATGGTTTGACTTAGATTATTCTAAATATACTTTAAAACAAAGTGGATATTGTCATTTACAGTTAAAAGATAAGATTAAAATGTTAAAGAAAATAACTGGATTTGAAGAAGTAACAATATGTGAAGATGTTTCTAATCATTATTTGTATTGGAAAAGAAATGTAAATGTAAATAAAGATGATTGTTGCAATTTAAGAAAGGAATAAAATGAATAATATTACTGATTATAAGAAATGTAAAGAAATATTAAAAAAAGATTTTAGTAAGGAAAATAATATAAATAAGTTGCTAATGGATAAAGTTAGTTTAATTGATTCTTACAATTTCACATTTAAGCATGAAGAATATGCAACAACATTAGAATCATTAAAAAGAGGTTTTATTGTTAAAGTGGAAGATGTAGCTGCTAAAGGTTATGTTCCTAAAGATCCTTTCATGTCTGTTAATATACTAAAAGCAAAAGAAGAGATTGATAATAGATTAGATTACCTATACTTTAGTAATGAAAAAGAAGATTTTTTTAATAATGTAAATAAATATGAAGTCGATCTTCTTCATGTTGAAGAAGAAAAACAAGACTATGAAAAAGATGAAATAATGACCTTAGAGGAATTAGGTAGAGAAATTTCGATTGAATTAGCAAATATAATGTTTAATTGCGAATATTCGTGCTGGAAAATCTTCAAGCAAGATACTTTAGAAGATTATAAAGAACAAATGAAAGAAATTATAGAAAATGATAGAGATATTCAAGATATAGCCAAAAGCAACAATACTACTTATGAAAATATCATACAATCCATTGAAGAAGCAAAAGCTAATTTAGAACCAATAAATGAGATAAAAGGCTTTTTTAAGATAAAAGATTTTTACTGTAAATTTCCAGATAAAACTGATAAAAGGTATAAATTACCAGATAACCAAAAACAGTTAAACATTTACATTAAAAAGGAAAAAGAATTAATAAAAGTAAATACCCTATTTGTAAATAAAGAAGATTCAATACGAGACATAAATAAATATGTAAAAGAAATTATGTGCAGACAGATAGGAGAAATATTGCCAGATGGAACAATTGAAAAAGAATATTTTAGGCAAGGTTATATCTATAAGAATTTTGAGAATTTTTATAAACGAGAAGGAATATGCTATGTATCTGAACTTGATGAAAATAATATAAATGATGCAGGTATTACTTTTGAAGGAATATGTGAAGATGTTAGAGATTATTTGGTAGTTAATGGAGTAGATTTAAACAAAGTTCCTTTTGAGGACATTGAAATAATGGCTGAAGATGTTTTTGAACAAGTTGATTGGCAATTTGTATGTTCATTAATTCAAGATGATTGGTTAGAAGGATATTTAGAAGATTTTCCAGATGAATACTTTGTTAATGGTAAAAATGAGGTATTAGAAAATGAATAAAGAAAAGATAGATTTAACTAGTATAGAAGGAATTAAAAAGCAAATAGATATTTTATCTAATCAGTATGAAGAATTAGACAGAGAATATATAGAATATAAAGAAGCTGATATGAACAGAGAAGCAGGAAGAATAGCAAACAAAAAATATAAAATATCCTTAGAACTTGATAATCTAAAATCAAAACTTAAATTGAAAGAATTAGTGGAAAAAGAAAAAAAAGACAAAATATTTTCATTGCAAAGAAGAATTGACATATTTGAAAGGTTTTTAGTTGATAAAGGTTTAATAGATGAATTTGACAGGTATGAATTAGATATAAAAGAAGAGGAAGAAGAATTATGAAATATGAGAACATATTAATATTAAAAGCTAATATGAAAGAAACAGAAATAAGCGAAGAAATTAAAAGAATAAAAGATTATTTAAAAAATCACAATATAAATCTTATTTCATTTGAAAATTTAGGAGAAAAAGCATTATTCTATGAAACTGAAAATAATAAAAATGGATTATATTTTCAAACGATATTTTATACAAATCAAGAAGAAAAAGAAAATTTTGAAAGTTTTATTAAAAATAGTAATAACTTTATAAAGCAAATGACTGTAGAAATAGAAAATTCAAAAGAAATTTTTAAACAAATAAAAGAGCTTAATGAAACATTTCTATTAAAAGGTATTGCTAGTGAAGTTGTTACAAGAATAGAAGATATGAATGAAGATGGAAGGAATATTCCATTAGAATTAGATAACATAGTTGATATAGCAGACAAGATTACAGATCATATCTTCTTTAATGAAACTATGAATGGAATTATAGATAATTATTTAAATGAGTATTATCCAGAAAAGGAAGACACGCAAGACTTGGAGGAGTAATTTTATGATAATTAAAATAGGAAAATTTAATTTTGTGAGTGAGAATAAAGAAGAATTTAGGCTGTTTCAAGATAATAGTTATTCAATGTTTAGTTATTTTTATATGGATGGTAAAGAAGATACTTTATATGTGCATAGTAGAAGTGATTTTGATAAAGAAAATAAAGAATATTATAAATTTGAACAAGAATTATTAAAGAGATATTACATATTAGAGTACAGTTCTTTGATTCATAATAGAATACAAAAATTTATAAGTGATAAGACATTTGAAATATTTAAGAATAATAATTATTCAAGCTACGAGTTATATAAAGACATATCTATAAGAAAATTACAAAGTTTAGATACTGATATAAAATGTAGCCTTTCTTATAATACAAAAATAAATTTCAATACAAGCAAACTTGTTTATGCACTAGATAATGGTGATTCAATAATTTTTGATCCATATACTGAAGAAATACATAATTTAGAAGAACTCTATAAAAAGGGATTATTTGATAATGAAATTAAAGCAGGATTGATTTTAAAAGAAATACAGCATAAGAAAGCTCCAAAATTTATTTTGAAATTGGCAGAGATAAATACTTTTCTTAAAGAAAAGAAAAATGTTAATTTAATATTTAATGATGGAAACAAGATAAAAACAGAAGCAGAACTAGATGAAATATTTAATATATATGGTAAAAAAATTAGTTTGCATTCAAGTAATGAACTTGAAAATTTAAATGCAGTAACTTTTAATAAATCGGAGGTTACAATAAATTCAGAAGATTTTAGTGATATAGAAAAACAAATAATAAGAACAACAGAAGATATTATATTACATAAAGTGGATCAACTGAAAGAAGAATTAAAAGATAAATTTGATAAGTATAGAAATGAAACTGAATATTATATGCCAGATACTATAAAAGAATGTATTGAAAGAATAACAACTTTGGAAAAAAATAATTTTAAAATTGAGCAAGAACAAGAAAAAGAAAAATATCCAGGTTGGTATTCTAAAGAATTTACAAATTTATGGCAAGATTATGAAAGAATTAAAACACTAGAAAATATTGATAATTTAGAAGATATAAAGGATGAAGCTATAAAAACTGAAGATGAAGAACTTAAAAAAATTTATTATATGTTTGGTGGAGAAGAAGATGAAGAAAGTGAGGAGTTATAAAGATGGCCTGTGATTATATAAAAAAATTAGAGATAGATAAAGAAAACAATAAGATAACAGGATATATTGCTGATGGAAATATGACTCCTCTTTCATATCGAAAATGTGAAATGTATAAATGGAAAGAAACATTTGAAGAAAAATATGCTTCATTAATAAGAAGTATTATTTCTCGGAATGCTTCAGTTTTCAGATAGAAGCAATGAACTTTATAAAATTTCTTTTAGTAGCCCATATGATTTGAGAGAAATTAAAAATTATTATAATGATATTGCTGTCTTAGGGGATTTAGGTACATACAAAAAATATGAAAATAAGATAAATGAAATAATAAAAAATGGAACTGGACATAGAGAACTACATATAATTCCATCAGTTTACGAAGAAAGATTTATTTTAAATATTATACCAAACAAATTGAATAACAATTTAAACGAAGTATGTTCTTTATTTAATAGAATGGAAATGGTATTTGAGAAAAGATGCGATTTAACAAAGCAAGACAAGATAGAAATGTTAGATAATGTACTTAAAAGTTTTGATATGAAAGGTAGACCAATATTTGAATTAATAGATAAAGATAATGAAGAATTAAAAGTTTACTTCTATCCAACATTAAAAGATACTAGCAATGAAAATGCTTATTTATCTTACGATATTGTTGTTAAAAATAATCAGTATCAATTAAAATATACTGATACTTCAATGATGATTGGATATTTAACAAATCCAGGAGAAGAAAACCGAATAAAACAATATATGTATGAAATGGGAAAAGAATTTGAAAAAGATATTGCAGCTTTCATGGTAGATGCAGAAGATTTAGCAGATTTACAATGGAAAGCCAAAGACAATTATTTTTATGAAAATTACAGAAGCCCACTTATTGCAATCAGAGAAAATGGAAATATTTTAGAGATAACAAAAGAAAAAGGGAAAATGATAGCCTCAATTTATACAAGTGATAACAATATTGATAAATGTGAATTAATATCTAAAAGGATTTTATCAGATAATTTTAATTTAGATAATATGAAAAGTTTAGAAGAAGTAAAAAATAATTGCTACAGATTGATTGTAGAAGGATTGGAACAACAAATAAATGTAACTGAAGAAGAAACAACTCTATAAAAGTAATAAGGTAAAAAATATAATGAAAGGAAAATCATTTATGAATACTAAAAAAGTAAAAATAATTTCAGCTTGTATAAGTAACTATGAAGGAATGACAGCTTTAGTTGATACAGAAGATAGAGTATATCTTGGAAAGAGTGAAAACTATCATTTTACACCAGGAAAAGAAGCATATTATGACAATGAAGATAATTCACTATGTTTTATAAGTAATAATGATAAAATATTTAGTTTTTTATATAGTTCTGGTTGGGTATTATCTCAAAAAGAAATGCTACAGTATTTTACAATGGAATTGTATGAGGAATTTGATAAATTGCAAAATGGAGTTTTAAAGCAATTTAAAAGAATTCAGGAGATAACTTTTAATGGAAAACCTTTCATAAGTCTTACTGAATTAAGAAAACAAGAGAATTTAAAAGAATCTAAAAGGGATATAAATAATTTTAAATACAATAAAGACTTTAATAAAGAATTTGAAAAAGCTAAAAAAAGATTTAATGATATTTGTATGTGTACAGGAAGAGAACATTTAGTCTTAGATCAAAAAATAGCTTTAGCCAATGGTGCTAAATTAGGACAGCCAGAAGCATATCCAGAAAAATGGACATTAGCTGACCTTGTTGCAGAGAGTGACTTTCAAATGAATTTTAGAAAAGAAATGCTTAAAGAAGCTGATTGTGAAGATAAAATATGGATAAGAAAAGAATTAAATAGATGGAATAATTTTAAAAATCACTATTTACCACTTGTTAAATCTTTGAATATACAATTATTTTGCAATCATTGTAGCTGCTTAGATGTAAATGAAGAAGATACATTGTTTTATAAAGAAAATATAGAAAATAAAATTGATGAGGAAGAAGAATTATGAGTTTAAATTTGAGTGAAAATGAATTTACAGAAAAATATGGATTTGCATTACACGATTTTTATTATAGTTGCATAGATGAGATTATAAATACAGGATATTCCTGTTATAGTCTTAGTGAACTAGCTTATGATATTGCAGGTAAGATATATAAAGAAATAAATGATGACAAATTTGAAGAAGGTTCAATACTATATAAATTAACAAAAGATACAATTTGGGGAAATAAAATATATACACATAATATTGCAATTCCATATAAAGATTTATATATAACTTTTGAAATAGGTTGGGGAGTTGAAACTTTAAAGATTAAAGATTGGGATATGACATATAAAGAAGAAATAGAAAAAGACAAACAATATGAAGACATTGACTGCCTAGAAGAGGAGATAGTATGAGAAGAATAATGGATTTAGAGAATCCAATGTACAAGAAGAAATACAGAGAAATATATAGAATTCTTTTTACAGCTGATTTAGATAGATTGGTAGACCATTCAACATGGTATATGACAAATCAATATCTGGTAGATAGAAAAACTCCACTTTGGATTATTTGTGAAAGTAAAATTTTAAATAAGAGAATGTGGATAACACATAATTGGGGAAAATTAGAAATAGCAACTGCTCAACTTGATTTAGATATAGATTCATCAGCATATCACGAGAGTTATAAGTATATGCAATTTCAAACACAAAAAGAAATGGCAGAATATTTAGAAAAAATGCTACAACCTTGTTTAGAAGAAAATTCAACACTTGATAATGAAAGTGAGGAAGAAGAAATATGTTGAATAAAGATAGAAAACAAATAGAAAAAAACGATTATGAATTTGATTATTCTCCTGAATCTAATCCATTAAAAGAAAAAAGTGGAATTTTAAGTTTTTGGTGTGATTTAGAGTTTAGCCAACCATTAATTAAAAAACTAGATATTGAAAATATTGCTCAAAAGAATAATTTAAATAAAGATGAGTATGAAATATACTTTGACATTAATGTATTGGAATCAAAAGCTAATATTAGAATAGTTCATTCAGATTCAAATAAAACATTAGAAAAAATAGAATTATACAAAGATGAATATGAAGAATTAAGAGAATATGCTGAAAAATATATACAACATGAATGGGCTGATTTTAATCCTATTGAAAGACCAATAACATTAATAGAATTTTATATTACTAAAGTTTTATATGATGAGAATTTTGAATATGATCCAAATGTTGAGTGTGAAGATTGTTTTATATTAGCAGAAGGAATTAACAAAATAAGGAACTTCTATGAAAAAAACAGTACACGAAATGAGATAATGGATGTTCACAAAATAATGGATATTGATGAAATAATAGATATTCACGAAATAATGGATGTTTACATAGACAGATTAAAAAAAGGTATAATTCTTGATAAACAAAAATTTAGAGAACTAGATGATATAAATCTAGTTAGATCATTTGAAATGCTAATGTTTCAAATAGAAGGTGAAAAATATAGAGAAGAGCATCAAGGTAGAAATAATTTTCCTGATATTATCACAGAAGAAACAGAGGAGGTTTTGTAAAAAATGTCAGTAGAGCTTATTAATAGAATTACATTTAAAAAAGATGGAATATATATAAGTACACATAGTAGCAACGATGATAGCCCATACCATAGTGTTAAGTCCGATTATCTAACTAAAGCATATATAACTGGTGGTATAAATGGGCTAGATAAAGCAGTTATTTCCATGTATTTTAGTAATTGTGATTTTAGAGGAAGTAATGAAAGTATTATGCCATATAGAATAGCAATAGATAAAGCTATGAACGATAATGAATTTATAGAAATTATAAATGAACATCGCAGCTTAGAAAGTAAAGCAATTGATATAGCAAATAGATGGGGAAATTATAAAGATTTAACTAAGGAAGAATCTACAACTATATACAATGAATTTAAACCTAAAGTACAAAAAGCAGAAGATAAGAGAAATGAATTTGTTATTAAGATGATAAAAAAAGAAAGAGGTTCAATAATTAAAAATAGTAAAAAAGAACCTAAAGAATTAAGAGATGGTATATATGAAATCATTCCTATTCATAAAATTGATGAAGGTCATGGAGAAGTATATGATGAATATATGAATTTTAATAGCAATAATGGAACTATTATTTATGAAAGAAGACTTGGTCATCTAACACAATCTCCAGACTATATAAAAATAGGAGAATACATAGATGCCATAGAAAAACATGGAATTGAAAATGTGGATGGTTCAAACAAATTTATTGAATTTATAATGAAATATCCATATATATATCAAAGAGGTTTAGATAATGAATTTAAGAATACATTGAATAGTGAATTAGAGCAAGAAGAGATTGAAGAATTATAAATTTTAGGAGTTAAATATGAAATATAAATATACACATTGGTTAAAAATGAATATTGATACAATTGAAAAAGTTTGGATTAGACTTAAAGAATTTAAAGAAAAATATAATTGTAATATGGAAGTTTTTTATAAAGAAACAAATCTTGTTATTAAATACATTAAATTAGAATGTAATCAATCATATCAAGATTTGGACCTAGATGTTAATTCTATAACGGATGAAGGGTTATGGCACTTATCTCGTAAGCCAAATGATATTTACAAATATAAATATCCAATAGAATACTTTTTTAAAGAATACATAAATGGAGAATGTATTATAGAAAATATAATAAATGAAGAAAATATTGATGAATATAGAGAAAATATTAACAGTAGTTATCAAGACAGTATAAAATTAACTTTGTTAAACATATTAGAAGTTGCACATCCTACTTTATTACAAAGTAATCAAATTACTGAATCTATGTTAGATGAAATTAGCAATAAAATAGCTGAAGATGAAGAATTTAATGACTATGTAGACTCATTAATTCATAATGAAATAGAACAGTATAAAGAAACTAACAATATAGAAGAAGAGGAAGATGAGGAAACTATTTAAAATTGTAGGAGGAATAACTCTATGGAAAAAATAAAATTTAATAGAAATTTAGCAAAAGAAATAATTGATAAAGAAAATGAATTAAAAATCGGTGAACAAATAACATTTTTATACAAAAATACTTGGGATATTACAATAACAAGAGAAGAAGAAAAGTATTCACCATTTCTATTTTCAATTAATGGTAAAAAGATAGGAACAAACGAGACATGGAGTAGAAGATACATAGGAATTAAAGAAGCTCTTTTACATATAGTTAATGATTTTAATGAAAATGCTAGTATAAAAAATAGATATAGCAATATAGAAAAATACTTAAATGAAAAAATCAAATTAATATATAAATATGAAGAAAATAACAATTACTATTATGAAGATGAAAATGAGAATTTATATTGTGAAAATGGAAATCAAAATATAGGTGAAGTACATTTAATGTATTGCTCAAAAGATTACGAAGAACCTATGAGAGAGGTTGAAGATTTGGAAAAATATGAATTAGTGAATAATCCAAAAGATGATCCTAATTATGAAAAAGAAAAAGCCAACCAACATAATTATATGATGTTAGATAGATTAAGAGCTGATTGTGATTATTTTTTAGGTAATGGAAATGGTTTTGTAGGTCATTTATATTATAAAGATGTAGATAAACACATAGCAGAAATGAAAAAAATATATAATTCTTTTTCTGAAGAAGAAAAACCAGAATGGATAAACTTAAAGGACATAGAAAATTATCAAACACAAATGAATGAAATGTTAGAGAAAAATAATGAAGAAGAAATATAGTAAAGTAGGAGGAACATATATGAAAAAATTCCAAATCGAAATAGAAGAAATATCACAAAGAGTAGAAGATATTGAAGCTAACAATTTAGAAGAAGCATTAGAAAAAGTAGAAGATAAATATAATGCTGGTGAAATTGTATTAGATTACGAAGATTTTAAGGATCACGAAGTAAGAGAATATAGAAATTGTGTAAGAGAAGAAGACTTAGTCAGAGATGCTATTATAGATATTAACTTTGGACAAGCAATTATTTTAGAAAAAGAAAAAGACTGGGCTTTAATAAAGAAATTAGGTGTTGAAGAATCTCCATATGTAGTAACTAATGGACTAGGAGTTCATAAAAGTAAAACATATTTTGACTGGTTGCAAGGTTCATATTATACAAGTTTAACTGAAGCGAGTAAAGTCTTTGAAGAAAGAACAGGAATAAACAAGAATTTAAACGATATTATTTTTAATGATTTAGGTGAAAAAACACTAGAAAATCACAATGTTTTAAAATTTGAAAATATTGACACATTATTTGATTATTTAATGGATGATGAAATAAATAAAGAAGACTTAGTTAATATGTTATCAGAAGAAATGAAAAGGGAAATTGCTATAGGATATGTTGATTCGGTTAGAGAAGAAAATGGTAATTTTTATTATGGTAGTGATATGTGTTTCTTTGAAGAAGATATTAATTGGATGACTAAGAAAATAGACGAGATATTGAATGGAATAAACATAAAAAATATTAAACCTTATATAGTAATAGAAGTATTAGAACAATATGACAATGGAGAAATAGATAAGGATTTTAGTGTAAAAATTGAAAATTTAATACACGCAGCAGGTTATAAAAAAACAGCAGTAGATTTTGTAAAATTTATCAATGAAGAATTATATAAAGAAGAACCAGAAGAAAGCGAAGAAAACGAAGAAGAACAATAATATAAAGAGGTAGATATAAATGGAAACATATGTAGAAATGAAGAATAGGCATCAAGCGGAATTTAATAATTTTCCAGTAGCTTTTGCATTTACAGAAGAAGACATAAAAGAAGGACTAAAAAAATTGGGATTAGCTGAAAATGATAAAGATAAAATAGTATCAATAGGTTTTGGTGGTTTCGTAAAAATAGAGGACAAGCAAGCATATAATGATATGAACAATAATCACTATAAAGAATTAAAAGAAGCAATAAAAAATGATATAACAGGGGAAAAATTTATTCAGGGAATGTTTGAAGAAGAACTTGGAAATCACGAATATGGTTATACTGGAGAGTTGCGAGATACTTTAATGGCTTGTGGATTAACAATTAAGGATATTAATTCAAATACAAATATACAAAGAGGATTAGAATTAGCACTACAAAAATACCACCAAACTTCAAATGATAGAGAAGAAGAGGAGGAAATATAATGACCACAGAACAAATAGAAAATATGGATAAAGAGGATTTGTTGAGTTTATTAGGATATTACAACAATTATGTTGTAGAATTTTTTGACACACACGAAGAAGGAATGCGACCAGTATCAATATATGAATTTTTTGAAAATGATTATCAAGAAATTATAGAAGAACAGAAATTAAAAGAGTTTGAAAATGAAGTAATACAAGATAAAGACATAAAAACAATTACTGAAAAAGAATTTAATATATTAATTGAAAAGTTAAATAATCAGGAAGAATTTACAGATGAAGAAAAGCAATCTTTTTTAATGGTTGATAAAAAAGATGATAGTTTTATTGCTATAGATAATAGAAATGGAAATATGTGGACAGAAGAATTTAAAGAAAAGGAATATGCAATAAGATATTTACAAGGAGAAGAAATTGATAAATTAAGAGATGAAGAATGCAAATATGAGATTCGTATATATGAAACAGAAGAAGATTACAACAAAGGTGAACCTTTTCAATTAAATGTGTATTCGGATTTTGAAGAGGCAAAAAACGAACTAAAGAAAACTATTAATTTCAATAACTATTTTTCTGGAAATATTGTTAATCAACAAAATGGAATAGAAGAATTTAGTTACTATTCAAACAAAGAAACAGAAAAATATTCTTATATTTTTGAATGTACTTTGGAAGCAAGTTCTAAATTATATGAACATCAATTTTTATTAGTAAAAGATCCAAACGATTTGGAAACTAATTTTGAAATAGACTTGACAGGAGGATTTGATTTTAATTGTGCATATAGAGTTATTAATCCTAAGTTAGTACAAATAATAAACTCTAAAGAAGAACTAGAAGATTTCTGTCAAAAACACAATATTGATATTCCCAAATATTGCATTAGAGAAGATGGAATTATAGCAAGTGGACCTGATGGTTTACTGATAAATAATAATTTAGAAGCAATTGATTGGCTTGACAATTTAGAATTAGAAAAAGAAGAAATACAAGAATAAAAAAATAGGAGTATAAAAATGTTAAAAACAAATGAACAGATAATTATAGAAACTATGAAAGATGAAGAATATTTAAACAACTTAAAAATAAGCCCTTATGATGTACTGAAAGCAATAACATTAGCTCAAAATGAACTAAAAGAACTAGAACATATAATTGATGTTGCTAATAAAAATAATGAAAGTTTGAGTGACTTATGCAATAAATTAAATGGTCATAACTTAGAAATAGAAAATTACCATTCTAGTTGTAGTTATTTTGACTTAAATTATAAATCTCTTTTAGTTACAGTAATTCAAAAAAGAAATGAAGAAAATAAATTACAACCGATTAAATTAAGTAAAGATGATATTTATGTTTATCCTGATAATATTTCAAAGATTACAGCAGATGAATTATTTGTCTTAAATTTAGAAGAAAAAGTAGACATCAATAAAATTTTTCACAGTTATAAATACAGTTTGAATCCAGATAAGGAAAATATAGGAGAAGGGTATAAAAAATTTTATGAAGCATTTAAAGCCTATTATAAAAATATAGATGACTTATGCAAAAGATTACAAGATGAGTTTAATGATGGTATCAAATTTGAATCAGATGAACAAGATAGAGTGGCTTTATGTATGTTGTGTGATTTATTTGATGCTGTTGAAATTGGAGATTATGATAATGTGTTATTTGATGGAGTTTTATCAAATGATGATAGCGAAGAAATAGAACAATAATAAAAAGAGAAAAGAGGTATAACAAAGATGACAAGAAGAAGAATATATTTTTATGATCACGAACAAAATAAACTATATTCTACACCAGAGTTTAACGGAGATAAGGAAGAGTTTGTAAAATTTAGAAAAGCTGAAGATTCATGTGATAAAAATTTTAATGAAATTTTACAGGAATTTGAAGGAGTAAAAACACTTAAAGAATTTGAAATGGCATCAAATAAATCTCAAAGCTATTATCATTCTTTTTTAGGAGACACAATTCTTCCAATAGAGGAAAAAGAAAATGTAGAATATAATGATGAAATTTATATGGTAAATAAAGATGGAAAAATATATCTATACAATCCAGAAGAATTAAATAGAGAATATCTTATAAATGTGGCAAATAAAGGAGAATTTATTTATAAAGATTTAACTATGAAATGTGAAAAAATTTTCAGTAAAGTATTAGAAAGTTATCTATACTTTCTTGATATGTACCCAACGGAAAATATAATAACCAAACAATCTTATAGATTAGGAACAATAGAAGATTTTCAAATAGAACCTACATTAGATAATAAGTTAAAGAAAGAAGTAGAAGAATATATTAATAAAATTGCTAAAATGAAAAGAAACTTAGAAAAAGAGCCTACAAAATTAAAACTAATATATTCTCTTAATCATAATTATCCAGTAGCTTTTCAAAGTAATCTAGGGAATAAATATATCTTATATAATGAGAGAGAATCATTTTCTATAATGAAAGTAGAACCACGAACTTTTGAATTTGAACATAACCTAGATTTACCAATAACAATAGGAAAAAAAACTTTATTTCCAATATATGATACTTATTTAGAAAAATGTGTCTTTGATAAAAAACAAATAGATATTGAAGCATTAGAAATATCAGCTAAAATCAATGAATATATGGTAATTGGAAGTAATGATTTTAATGTGGGAACTATTAATAAAAATTTAAATTATATTTATGAAAATATATATAATAAAGACAAAATTAATGAATTCTTTTTCGAGAAATACAAAGATATGGAATATATCCAAGACCTTCAAAATAAATACTATAGTTTTCTTAATAATAAAGAAGAAATAGAAAATATTGAAAGTGAGGAGGAAGAAATGTGAGAATAGAAAACAAATATAATGATGTTTATTATACTACATGTGATGATGTTGGAGAAAATACAGGGGGATATTTTATACAATTTTATTCAGATCCAGATTTTATAGATGAAATTGATAATATGGTTTTGCATAAAGAAACAGAAGAAGTAAATAATCCTGAAAAATATATACATGAATACATAGTAAATGAAAAGTTAGACTTATTAGTTGCTAGAAAAGCACTTGAAAATGGGATAAAAGATAATCCTAAAATACTAGAAGTTATTGACATGTTTATGAATAATGGAGACAATAAAGCACTTGAACAATTATATGCAATAACTAAAGATAAATTATTAGAGATTCTTATTACATGGAAAGTGGAATATGGAGATATTATAGATGATCCAAAAACTAATATCAGTTATATGTATAATGATATTATAGGATATGTATGGGACAAATATGGATTAAATGAAATGACACAAAGAATAAAAGGAACTACAATGATAAAAAAAGAATTAGAAGAAAAGATTGTTAGTACATTTGAAAATCAATTAAACACAAATAGAAATAAATTTGAATTAAACAAAGATATAGAGTTAGCTGATTATTCAATTACTGAATTAAATTATCTTGTATCTAAAAATATTATTAAAGTATCTAATATATCTAATTTAAAATTTAGGTTGGAACAAAAATATATTGATCGCTTTTTAGAAAAAAAGTGGGAGGATCTTACAGATATACCCTTTATAGAAAAAAAGGGTGAAGAAATACTAGATGGTACATATTGGGATTTTACAAAAGGACTAACAACTAAAGAAGATATTTGGCACTATTTTGACCATAACTACTCAAAAGGTGTACATTTTTTACTATATGAATTAGATAATAGCCAAATAGAGAGTACACAAGAATTAGTTGATATTATAAAAAATATGGAAAAAATAGATATACTTAAAATAAAAACTAGTGCTGAATCTTTAGATTTAGCAAATACATTTTTTACATTTGAACTAAAAAGAGCAATTTTAGATAAACTAGAAGTAATCGAAATGAATCATCTTCAAGAAAAAATGTCATACGAAGAGATTAAAACAGATATTATAGATACCATTAGTGAAATATCCGAATTATATGGAGTTAAAATTGAAGATACTGAAGAAGATGAAGTTAGGGAATAAAAAGGGAATTGAAAGCTCAAATACAAGTATTTATAATAATATTATGAAGTTATAGGTTTGTACACGCATAAACTTATAACTTTTAATTTTATATAAAGAGGAATTTGTAAATGATTTTTGTATTAGGAAATAAAGATTTATTATTGAAATCAAAATATTATAAACCAGAAAATAATTGGGATTATCCATTAGAAGAATTGGACCATGTAATAAATGAAAATACAGATAATGACATGATATATGTTGTTGCAGATGATAAAAGAATCTATGAGACATCTTGCAAAAGAGAAAACTTACTAAAATTGTATAAAGACTTAAATCAAGAAATAAAATTAAGAGATTTTGAAATGGCTGCTTTAAGTGTTTCTATCAAATATTATGTTAAAGCTGGTATTGATGTTGCAAAAGCAAAATTAAATAAATGGCAAGAAGAAATGTCAAATTACAATCCTAATATTGATGAAATCCTAAAAGATTTTAAAATAATAATAGAACCTATTGAAACATATAGAAATAGTAAAAGAAAGTTTGATGTAAGGCTTACAGAAAAAGCAAGTACAGTTGTTACAATAGAGGCAACTTCTAAAGAAGAAGCCTTAGAAAATGCTATGCAACAATACAACGATAGAGAAATAACATTTGATTATGAAGATTATGAGGAAATAGATGTAAAAGCAACTGAAAAAATTGATATTAATGTACCTGAAGTTAGTTTATCTGGTAATTTATATTTTTCATTTGATGGAATACGAGACTGGGAAAAATTAAAAAAATCTAATATAAAAGATTTAGAATCTGATGGAGAACTTATAACAATGCAAATGGATAAAGTTGATGAAAATCCTTTAAATGTTGCATTAATATCAGAAGAAGGCAGATTATATCTTATATCTTATTTGTATGATAATAAAGAATGTAAAACAGATAATTTAACAAGTGATCCTATAAATGATGAAATAATGAAAAGTGAAGAAAGTTTAAAAGATTATATGATGAATTATTTTATAAATGTATATGTAGAGAACATGGATTTAATTAATAATTTTTACAATCAGGAAGAAGAGGAGGAAATGTAAATTGGAAAGTGATAGAGATT
Organism: uncultured Clostridium sp.; assembly: GCA_947646915.1. GTDB lineage: Bacteria > Bacillota > Clostridia > TANB77 > CAG-508 > CAG-269. Next base: position 52,243 of record CANSII010000006.1, read on the forward strand.
ATATAATGTTTGTTTTAGGTTATGATTTATTAAATAAAGAGTTCTCAAATAGTTCCAATCCAGAATGCGATATTGTTTATGATAAGTGTAAACAAATAGCAGAAGACTTTTTAAAATCTGATTATAATTTAACAACAGAAAGTCTATATGAAGCCTTAGTTGTATATATAGATGAAAAGAATCATCTTAAATTTTTTGAAAATGAAGAAGAAAATGAAAGAGAAACATAAGAGGTAAAGATTTGAATACATTAAAGAGTTTAAAATTGAATGAAGTAGATATAGAAGATACTGAAGTTGAAATACCAGGATGTTGTTTTTCTATTGACTATGATAATTTAAATGAAGAAGATTCTTACAATATGCTTTTAGAGATTATTGCCGAAAAGGTTGAAGTAGTTAATTATAATGAAAAAACCAATGTAGCAACTTTAGACTTATCTGGCTTTGTGTATGAAAATTTTAATGTACTTGATAATATAATTGATATTCCTTGTCATGATCCACAAGATGAATACCTTAACATTATAGTTGCTATGATTAATGGATATGAAGGAAAACCCTACTATGATGCTTTTTTAGAAGCATATAAAGAAAATAAATTTGTTGATTCAAATACAGAGAATAAAAATGAAGAAAGTAATGAGGTTGAAATATAACAATGGATAAAATAAGAAAAATACAAATAAAAACCTTATTTAATGGTTGGAAAGATGTAACATATGAACAAGCTAAAAGATGTGTACAAAATTGGATGCAAGGAATTGTAACCAAAAGTGAGCAAGAAAAAATAGATTATATAAATACAGAAAAAATTAAAGAAATTACAGTAGATGACATATTAAGATATGAAGAAGAACAACATATAATTTTTAAAAGAAACCTATCTCTATGGCAAGATGGAATAGAGTTTGCAAAGAATAGAATAGAAACATTCTACAATAAACAAAAAGATTCAGAAGATATAAAGTACATAACCATAAAAGAAGTTGGAGAAAAGCACTCAATAAGATTGGCAAATCTAATGTTTGAATTAGGATATGGAGAATGGGTATTTAGAGATTATGAAAAACTAGAAGAAATGCAGAAACAAATAATTGAAATTTTACGAGATGATGAAGGGATTGATGAAATATTAAATAAGAAGCAAATAACAAAGGAAATTCTTTATGAACAAATAAAGGGTAATATTTTAGAAAATGAAATAAATGATTGTATTAATGATAAGAAAAATTATGATGAATTTATTAAAAATAAACTAGATGAATATTTACAAGATGGATGGTTAAAACAGAATGAGTTTGATTTTCTAAATAATAATTTACTCAAATTGTCAGAAAAATGTTTTTCAGAATTGAAAGATAATATGAGTTTAGAAGAAGAATTAAATATGATAGATAAAAATATACGAGCTATGTTAGAAGCATTATCAGAAAATTTAGAAGAAGAGAGGTAAAACAAATGGAACAAAAAAGAAAAGAAGAAATATTTAATAAACTAGTGGGTTATGTTTCTGAACATTGTAGTACAGAAGAAGATGAGTACATTGCATTTACAAAAATAATAGGTTTAACAAAAGAAGAAATGAATGAATTAGGTATTGAGTTTGAAAAAAATTATAGTGAACTAGAAGATGAACAAGAAAGAGATTAGATATGAAATTAGAGGAGATATTGAAAAAATTACAAATATATACTAATATTCCAAGACTACAATTTCAGTTTGAAACAGATGAATATGTATATATGGCTGATACAATGGATCAAGTTAATTATATATTACAAAATTTAGAACTTATAGAAGGTGGAAAACAAAATTTAAAAAAATACAAGGATGATAAGGAAACTATATCTAATATCAAAGAAGGACTGAAGTATTATGAAGAAGCAATAGAAAAAAGCATGGAAAATTTAAAAGAAAATTACTTAAAACATTGCAACAAATTAGATAGATTAGCACAAATAGAGGAGGAAGAAAATGGATTACTATAAATATGTAGAATTAGATGAGAATGATTTTAAAGGTGAAATAGCATCTATATTTAAATTAGATTTAGAGAGAGACCTTTTTGATATACAAGAAGATGTTTTTAATATTTTGCAGAATAAAGAAGTGTTAGAATTAGAAGAAAAAAAGGATATAACATTAAATAAATTAAAAATAGAAGAAACTACATGCTTTTATATTTCTAAGAAAGAAACTGATAAAGGATATTCTTTTCGTATATTTGATAATTATGATATGGCGAAGAGTGAGTATGATTTATATGTAAAAACAAAAACAATGACAGATTGGCATAATTCAAAAACAACATATTTTGATGATTTTTTCAAAGCAGGAGACCTCGTAAGTGAAGATATAGTAAATGACTTTCTAAATTCAGTACCACCAGTAACACATTATGAAACATTTATACAAGCAGGAGAACCATATGGTGAAAGATTTGATACTGAAGATAACAAATGGAAAGAAACATATACAACTTTTGAAAAAGAAGCTGCACATTGGATTTATAAAGGAAACTGCTTTAAAAATAAAAATGTAGATCAAACACATATAAATAAGCCACCATATATGTGTGAAGATGAAGAGACTGAAGAAAGGTAAAAAAACGATGGAAAAGAATAAAGAAATATTTAAAATAGTAGATAATTTAGAAGACTATACAGGTGATAAACTTTTATTAAAAGATAATGAAATAATTTCTAGTTTTAGGAAAAATGGATACTTAATAACTATTGAAGTCAATGGAGAAGTAGAGATTGAAAATAAAAAAGGCATAGAAATCCCTTTATATGATGATGAGTTAAAAAAAGCTATTGAAGATGGAACATTTCAAAATAAGTATAATGTTATTCATAATAATTGGCTTGAAATATGCTATTATGAGGAAATGGAGAATGGAGAAGATGATTATTTAAATTGTGATAGTGAAGTATATTATGGGATAGATGAAATAGGAGGAAATAAAGAAGAGATAAAACAAATTTTGAAAGATTGGTTGGAGGATTATATAAAAGAGAATCAAGAAGAGGAAGAAATGGAATAAATTTAGAATAATGAAGTGATTATAATGAAAAAAGAATATATTATTAAGTTTAAAGATTCACAAGCATACATAAAAAGTTTAGAAAGCAAAACTGATATGTACACTTTTGATATAAAAAATGCTAAAAGATATGAAAAAGAAGATGCAGAAAATATTATAAAAAATAAGAATGAACTTGAAGTTGTAAATTATCAAAAAGAGTTATACAAATCAAAAAATGAAGGTTTTAAATTGTTTGCAAAAGCACTTATAGTACAAGAAAATGATGATATTTCAAATGAAGATATTGAACTGTTTGAAAAAGAAGTAAAAAGTGATGGAATGTATGTTGCTTGCAGTAGTCTAAAGAATAAATATCCTCAAAATATTTTAATAAATGAAATGGAAAGAATATCTCAAAAATTAGAATTTAGAACTCATTGTGATAAAAAGCCAGAATTATATAAGAATTATAAAGAAATATGCAAGGAATATGATTATGATGATGAAAGGCAATTAGAAATTTTAAAACTAACATTTTATGAAAAATATATCACAAGAGATATAACTGAAGAAGATGAAATTGAATTACAAGAAGATTAGGATGTGAAAGTATGAAGAAGAAAGAATATAAAGATGTAACATATGGTATGAAATATAAAGAATTTTCAAAAATTTTAAGTAGAAAAATGATGCTCGTAAAAGATTGCAAAGGATATGAAAAATTTAAAGCTGATATAAAAATATTAAGAGATAGTAGAGAAAACTGTGGTAATGCAACATTACTTGCAAATCATTGGATGAGATCTATATGTAATATGTCTAAACAAGAATTAATTAAATTAGTAGATAATTATCAAGAAGGATACTTCAATCCATATCAGTTTTCAGCAGAACAGGAGGAAACTAATTTGAATAATGAAAATGAGGAGGAAGAAGAAAATGAATTATAATGCTTTAGCAGTATGCCAAAGTCCTAATGAAAAGCCTTTTATTGTTTCAATTTATACATATTTTGATAAAGATGTTGTAATTTCAAATTTAGAAAGATTTAAAAGAAAATATAAAGATACAGAAATAAAAGTTCTTTCAAGTTGGATAGAAAAAAAAGAAATAATAGATATTAGAGAACTGTTTTATAAAAGAATTTGCGAGAATTATATAAAAACAATGGATACACAAGTATTGTTTCAAAGTCCTCAAAATAATAACTCAATCGTTCATGCTTATATTAGAGATGAAGCTATAGACTTAAAATATGAAAAGAAGATAAATCTTCAAAATTATAAAGAATATTTAAATGGTGAAGAATCTGTTTATGAATATGATACATATGAAGATTTTTATGAAGCATTTGTAAAAGATTTCATATTGGAGGATATAAGAGATTTAGGATTATTTAATGGAAAAAATAATGAATGGGATTTTTATATATCTTATAATGATATGATATTATTAGGAATGGAAGATGAAATAAATAAAAGCATTGAAGAAGAAATTGCAGAAGACTTAAAAAAAGAAAATGATGAAGAAGAACAGTAAACATAAAATAATGTAAATTTAGATGCCCTCATACAACTAGAATTAGTAAAATACAAATTTTATTTGTAAAAAGACTACACAAATAAAAAATAATATGATACAATAAAAAACGAAAATTATAAAAAGCACATTGAAATGTATGAAACGAATGTTTATCAAAAATGAAAAAACAATTTGACATAATATTTTTTGGAGCAATTTTGGTGCAATTTTGGTGCAATCGTTTCAACACAGAACTACCAAAACCCACTAAAATCAACAAAGTTCAACAAAGCAAAAAAATGAGCAAATCAAGTGGTTAGAGGCTCGAAAGCCTTGAAAATAGATAGAAAAATTAAAAAGGAGGAAGAAGAAATGTCAGGACACAGTAAGTGGCATAACATACAAGCTAAAAAAGGGAAAGCAGATGCAGCAAGAGGAAAAATATTTACAAAATTAGGAAGAGAATTATTAATAGCAGTAAAAGAAGGAGGAGCAGACCCAGCAGGAAACTCAAAATTAAAAGCAGTAATAGCAAAATGTAAAGCAGCAAATATGCCAAATGATACAATAAACAATGCGATAAAAAAAGCATCAACAAGTAATGAAAATTATGAAGAAATTACATACGAAGGATATGGACCAAATGGAGTTGCAGTAATAGTAGAAGCGTCAACAGACAACAAAAATAGAACAGCAGCAGATGTAAGACATGTATTTGACAAAGCAGGAGGAAACTTAGGAACGACAGGGTGTGTATCATATATGTTCAACAAAAAAGGTGTAATAGTTATAGAAAAAGCTTCAACAGAAATGTCTGAAGACGATATAATGATGTTAGCATTAGATGCAGGAGCAGAGGACTTTGTAGCAGAAGAAGAAATATATCAAGTAACAACAGAGCCATCAGACTTCACAAATGTAAGTGAGAAACTAGAAGAAGCAGGGTTAGAATTTTTAGAGGCAGAAGTGCAAATGGTTCCAACTACAACAGTTCAACTAGATGAAAAAGGACAAGAAAAAATGGAAAGATTAATAGAAAAACTAGAAGAACTTGATGATGTTGCAAACATTTATCATAATTGGGAAGAATAATGTGACAAAAAGGGACGCCCTCTATGTCACACTATTACAAATAGGAGCTTAAAATGGAAAAAATACCTGTTGAAAAAAATAAAGAATATATAGTTGATATAATTGATAATGGATGTGAAGGTGAAGGTATTGCTAAAATTGATAATTTCATAATATTCATTCCACAAACAATTAAAGGCGAAAAAGTAAAAATTTTGATTGTAAAAGTATTATCATCGCATGCATTTGGTAAAGCCATAGAGATAATACAAAAATCAAAAATAAGGCAAGAAGCAGATTGTAATACATATAAAAGATGTGGTGGATGTAATTTAAGACATATAAAGTATAAAGACACACTAAAAATGAAGCAAAATTTAGTGCAAGTATTAATAAACAAAACTTTAAAAAATAAAATAGATGTAAAGCAAACAATACGGAATGGATAATCCATATCACTATAGAAATAAAGCACAATATCCGTTAGGAACAAATAAAGAAAATAAAGCTATTGTAGGTGTTTTTGCAGAAAGAAGTCATGAAATAATACCAATGCAAAAATGCTTAATTCAAAATCCAATTTCAGAGGAAATTGCAAAATTTATAATTAAATTTATAAATGACAATAAAATTTCAATTTATAATGAAGAAACAAAAGTAGGTTTATTTAGGCATATAGTAATAAAAATTGGTGTAAGAACAAATGAAATAATGTGTATATTTGTGATTAACGGCAGAAATATTCCAAAAGAAAATGAATTAGTTCAATATTTAATAAATAATTTTTCTAATATAAAGACAATAGTAAAGAATATAAATACCAAAAATACTAATGTGATTTTAGGAAGTGAAAATATTAATTTATATGGAAATGGATATATAAATGATATTTTAGGAGATTATACTTTTAAAATATCACCACTTTCATTTTATCAAGTAAATCCTATACAAGCTGAAAAGTTATATAATTTAGGAGTTAAAGCTGCTAAAATTACTAAAGATGATGTAGTGTTTGATTTGTATTGTGGAATTGGTACTATTTCTTTGTTTATGGCAAAGTTTGCTAAAAAAGTTTATGGTGTTGAAATTGTAGAGCAAGCTGTTCATGATGCAAGGGAAAATGCTAGATTGAATAATATTGGTAATGTCAATTTTATTGCTGGTGATACTGAGATCGTTTTGAATAATTTGATAAATGATAAAAGTATTGTTCCCGATGTTGTTATGGTTGATCCTCCTAGAAGAGGTTTGGATAATAAATCTATTGAAAATATTTTAAAAGTTAAACCTAATAGATTTGTCTATATTAGTTGTAATCCTGCTACTTTGGTTAGGGATTTGGCGAAGTTTGAATATGTTTATGATGTTAGAGAGATACAGCCTGTTGATATGTTTCCTTTTACGAGCCATGTGGAGTGTTGCTCGGTGCTATATCTAAAGAATTAGATAAAATAGTTGAATTTACTGCTTTTGAGGATTTTATTAGTTTTGAGAGAAAAGATAAAAATAAGGTTAAAAGAGTAGAAAATAATAAAATCAAGGTAACGATAGAAGTTGACATGGTGTGCGGTGTAGTATAATTTGATTATAGAAAATATGAATGTTTGGAGATAAAGCTTAATTGGAAGTGTTTGGAAAAGCACTTTCTTTTTTTAAAATTGTATGCTAGAATTATGTCATAAATTGATATATGATAGGAGAAGAAAAAATGAAATGTTATATAAAAGATTATCCAAGACCACAATTTGTAAGAAGAGAATGGCAAAACCTTAATGGAGAGTGGAACTTTATATTTGATGATAATGATGAAGGAGAAACAAAAAAATATTTTAAAGAATTTCCAATAGATAAAAAAATTATTGTACCTTTTACATATGAAACTAAATTAAGTGGAATAGAAGATGAAAGTGTACATTATATAGTTTGGTATAATAAAAAAATAAATATATCAAAAGAACAATTGCAAAATAATAAAGTAATATTAAATTTTGAAGGTAGTGACTATAAAACAAAAGTATGGATTAATGGAAAGTATATAGGAGAAAATATTGGAGCATATTCAAGATTTTCATTTGACATAGAAAAATATGTTATAGAAGGGGAGAATGATATTACAATAAAGGTAGAAGATTCTCTATCAAAAGACCAACCTAGAGGAAAACAAAGATATAAAAAAGAAAGCTGGAAATGTTGGTACATACAAACAACAGGAATATGGAAAACAGTATGGTTAGAATGGGTATCTAAAAAATATCTAAAAGCAGTTAAAATTACACCAAAAACAGATAAAGTACAATTAGAAATAGAAACTAATTTATCAGAGCAGGACATTGAACAACAAAAATATTATATTGAAACAGAAATATCATTTAATGGACAAATACTAAATAACATAAAAGAAATACTAAATAATAATTATGAAAAAATAAAGATGAATATAGTAAAAGAAGGAATAAATCATGACATACAAAAATGGTCAGTCAATAGCCCTAATTTATATGATATTACTTATAAATTGTATTGTGAAGATAAAGTCATAGATACTGCCTATTCTTACTTTGGAATAAGAGAAATAGCAATTAAAGAAAATAAAATATTTTTAAATGATGAAGAATTATACTTAAAATTAATATTAGATCAAGGATATTGGAAAGAATCGCATTTAACACCACCGAGCGAAGATAGTTTAACAAAAGATATAGAAAGTGTTTTAGCATTTGGATATAATGGAATTAGAAAACATCAAAAAGTAGAAGATGAAAGATTTTTATATTGGTGTGATGTTAAAGGAGTATTAGTTTGGAGCGAAATGGCAAATTGTTACAATTTTGATGATAATTCATTACAAAATTTTACAAATGAATGGATAAAAGTTGTTAAGCAAAATTATAATCATCCTTCAATAATAACTTGGGTTCCAATTAATGAATCATGGGGAATACCAGAAGTTAGTATCTGTGAAAAAGAGCAAAATTTTGCAACAACTCTATACTATTTAACTAAATCAATTGATGATACTAGACCAGTTATTTCAAATGATGGTTGGGAACATATAATATCAGACATTATTACAATACATGATTATAAACAAGATAATGAATTACTTTATCAAGAATATTCAGATAAAGAAATGAAAGTATTAAATAATTTAGAAGAATATAATGGAAAACATAGATTATTTGCTAGTGGATATAAATATGAAGGACAACCAGTTATAATGAGTGAATATGGTGGTATTGCAATTAACTCAGAAGAAGGATGGGGATATGGTAAACAAGTAAAAGATGAAAAGGAACTTATAGAAAGATTTAGCAAACTTACAAAAACAATAAAAATATATCATATATATCAGGATATTGCTATACTCAATTAACAGATGTTCAACAAGAAATAAATGGTTTAATGAATACAGAAAGAAATTATAAAATTGAGCCAAATATAATAAGAAATATTAATAATATGGAATAGGAGAAATAAAAAATGGATATAAAATTAGAAAAAGGAAAAAATGATTATTTTAGAGAATGGATTATAGAAGAATGGAAACATCATAATACAGTTGATCCAATATATCAATTAAGAATTATAAAACCAGAAGAATTGACTTTTGAAGAAAACGAAGAATATTATAAAATTATGTGTAAGAATGAAATGGTTGGTTTTATAGGAATAAAAAATTATGAAAAAGAAATATATTTATATCGATTTTTTATAGATGAAAAATATAGAGGTCAAGGAATAGGAACAATAGCATTAAGTAAATTAATTGAAATGGCAAAACAACAAGATAAGGATATGTCATTAGAAGTATCAGGATATAATATTGCAAAAGATTTATACGAAAGATTAGGATTTAAAACACATTGGACAAGAATGGTATTAAAAATAAACGATAATATATATGAAAATTAGGAGAAATAATATATGTGGTTATATTACTGCTTGTTATCAACAGTAATTTGGGGATTTGTTGCAATCGCTATAAAAAAATGTTCAAATAATGAGCCTAAAAGAATAGCAATAATGGGAATGTTAATTTATCATTGTACTATGATTTTAGTTAGTTTAATTATTAATCCACAAATTATTGAGAAATTAAATTTTATAGATATAATTAAAATGTCACCTGGAATTATAATACAATCAATAGGATTTTATTGTTCAATTTCAGCCATCAAATATGGGAAAGTTGCTATAACATCATCAATACAAAGAACACAAGTAATTGTAACATTTTTGTTAGGCATTTTGATTTTAAAAGAGAAATTTACAATCTTACAATTAATAATTTCTGGAATATTAGTTACATTATCTATAATGATAGCAATAGATAAGAAAAATGATGAAGAAAAAATAAATAAGAAAGCAAAACAAAAAGCTATAATGTATTCTTGGGGAGTTGTATTATTTTATGGAATTTCAGATTTTATAAATAAGATATATATTACAGAGTATCAAAGTCCATTATATGTAATGTTCAATTATGCAATAATAATTATAATAGGAATATTTGCATATTGCTTAATAACTAAAAATTGGAATTACATAGATATTAGGAAAATAAATAACAAAGGATATTTTGTATTACAATCATTATTAGATGTTTCATCTTCAATATTTAATAGATTTGCATTATTAGATGGAAAGGTCTCAATTGTTTCTGTAATTAGTACAAGTTCTATTATTATAACAATGCTAGCATCAAGATTAATATTAAAAGAAAAAATAAGTTGGAAGAAATATTTAATAATATTAGGAATATTTATGTGTGTTTTAGTTTTATCATTTATATAATAAATCCTACACATAAATTATAATGTGCTTTAAAAAATAAAGTCAAGGTTAAAATAAATGTGCTGTTGCACAACCTTGACTTTATTTTTTAAAGCACATTGTTTTTCAATTAAGAGGATTTAAGGATAAGTATATTTAATTAAGTAGACATAAACACTATTAAAACAGAAAATACCTCATTAAAAATGAGGGCAGGAAAGCATGTTTAACATAATAACTATACACATTGAAGGCCAAGCCTTCAAGAGTTAATAAAGAAACAAAAATTTCAAGCAAATATGATGCAGAAATTCACCGAGTGAACTGGCTCAAACCCGCTATTCTTCGTTAAAATTGAAAATAGTGAACTAAAAATTTGAAAAAGTTCACTGAGTGTACTTATTAAAATTATATCAAAAATAGAAAATAGGGAATAAAAAGGGAATTGATTTTATAAAACTACAATAATATAATAGTAGCATGAAAAGAAAGAGCAAAGAGATTAGAAAAATTCTAGTTTCTTTGTTCTTTTTCTTTTTCTTTTTCAAATTTGAAGAAAAGGAGCAATTTCATGCTACATGATTATGAAATAGAAGTAGATAACTCTAAACAGTTAAAAGATAATACTATGCTAAATTGTAGCATGGAATTATCACTCTTAAATGATTTGTTTAGAGAAAACTTAATAACAGAAGCGAAGCAACAAGAAATAAAAAGAAAAATACTAAAAGATTACAAACTTTTGTAAATTCAATTTACTTTTTACCTAAAAAATGATATAAAAATATTAAGTTTTATCTCTAGGCGGAATGGAGGTTTAAATGGAAATTCAAGTCATAGAGAAAACAAATGGAAGAATTAACAGAGTAACAGGAACAACAATAAAAGAAAGACTAAGAGTCTGTGCATATTGTAGAGTAAGCACAGCGGGTGAAGAACAATTAAATAGTTATCAATCACAATTAAAGTATTATGATGAAAAAATAAATAGTAAATCAGAATGGCAATTTGCTGGAATATATGCAGATGAAGCAATAAGCGGTACTTTAGATTTTAAAAGAACAAACTTTATGAAAATGATACAGGATAGCATGGAAGGGAAAATCGATATGATATTAACAAAATCAATATCAAGATTTGCTAGGAACACATTAGATACTTTAAAATATGTGAGAATGCTAAAAGAGAAAAATGTTGCTATACTATTTGAAGAAGAAAATATCAATACAGGTTCAGGACAAGGAGAATTAGTATTAACATTATTAAGTGCAATGGCACAACAAGAAATCGAAAACATATCTTCACATGTTCTGTTAGGATTAAAAATGAAGAAAGATAGAGGAGAATTGATTGGCTATAATGGTTGTTATGGATATAACTATAATCTTGAAACAAAAGAAATAACAATTAATGAAGAAGAAGCAAGTATTGTAAGGTACATGTTTGAAAGATATGTAGAAGGAGTAGGCTCAAGTACTATAGCAAAAGAACTAACTTCTAAAGGAATAAAAACTCCAAAAGGTGCAATAAAATGGTGCGAATCAACAATAAGAGGAATCCTAAAAAATGAAAAATATATTGGAGATGTGCTAATGGGAAAAACATTTACAATAGATCCA